>CAYMQL010000029.1:0-11905 GCA_964392255.1 uncultured Planctomycetaceae bacterium
AGTTTAACATGGCCGGACCGTTTGTATAGAAGGTGCTGGACCGGACGCTTACGACACAATTCACAGATGGATCCGGCTAAAGGGGATGCCAGCTCACAAGGTGGGGAGACTGTGGAAATTCGACAAGGATGAGGTTGACGCTTGGGTTCGGTCCGGCCAAGGTTCGTCGAGTGACGCTGGGGAAAACGAATGAAGTCAAGTCACAACAAGTCAGAGGTCGCCGAAAGGAAGCGGAAATATAAATTTTCCGGACACCAAACATTTGCCTTTCGCTACGGATGGCTTGAGAAAGGCGTGCGGGGCATGCTCGAAAAGAAGAATCTGTTCTTCCGCGATGATGCTCTTGTGCTGCTTGGTGTCGGAAAGAATATGGTGGAAAGCATCCGGCATTGGTGTAGCGTAACCCAACTCATAGAAGATGACACCGCCATCGGCAAACCTGGCAGGACTGGTCTTCGCGTGTCAAACATCGGAGAACGACTTTTAAGCGAGGCTGGGTGGGACACCTACCTGGAAGATGATGCGTCTCTCTGGCTAATACATTGGCTTCTTGTTACGAACCCCAGCATTGGAACTACTTGGCAAATTGCCTTTTCAATGTTTCATAAACCGGATTTCACGAAACGTGAAATGGTTGATCATGTGGCAGCATTTGCAGAAAAACAATCCGTCAACGTCAACGAGTCTTCCCTTTCACGAGATATAGATTGCTTCGTACGGACATACACCCCAGCCAAGGCTATCGGTAAACAGTCCGTTGCCGAGGATAGCTTTGATTGCCCGCTTCAGGAACTTGGCCTTCTCCAAGCGTCTCCAGACGGTGAGTTATTCCGATTTTCTGTCGGAGCCAAACAAAGTCTTCCCAGCCACATCTTTGGATATGCGCTTTCCCAGTACTTTGACGCGGCCCCAGACGGCCGGAATACAATGAGCGTCCAGGAATGCCTGTATGGTTCAGGAAGTCCGGGACAAGCTTTCAAATTGGATGAGAACACACTCATCACCCACGTTGAAGAACTTGAGAAGATAACCAAAGGCAGAGTTGCTCTTGATGAGACTGCCGGCCTTAAACAAATTTACCGCCGAGAGAAGATCGATGCGCTCAAGTTGCTGGAATCTTACTACAAGAGGGAGGCACACAAGTGAGTCCTTCCGAACGTAAACTTTCTGAGTGCATAGAAATCCGCCGACAGTTTCTGCGGTCTGTCAATCTGGAGAAGGACTACCAGAACAACAGCCAAAATGGGGAATACATCATCACGCCGACCGCGCGCCAAATCCTCGGCCGAGTGGCTGAGGGCCTGACAGAGCGTTCTACTTACCGGGCTTGGACCATCACGGGGCCGTACGGCGTCGGCAAGTCTGCCTTCGCAGTTTTCCTTACAAAGGTTCTCTGTCGGGGAATAGCGGGGAGTGAAGCAGCTCGCCGACACCTGAGCGATGTCGACCAACCGTTGGCAAAGGCCTTGTTTCAAAAGGCCGGCAACGGCAAGGGGCTTTTGCCGGTCGCTATCACGGCGCGCCGAGTGCCTGCAGCGCTTTGCCTGACCGAAGGAATCAGAGATAGCGCCGCGCAAATCAAAGCAAGCCTATCCAGGCCAATCATCATCGAATGCCAATCGCTGATCAGGGACGTGCGCAAAGGGAACGTTGCCGATTCTCGCCGAATCGTTTCGTTGCTCAGTCAGTTGGCGGCGGCTGCAAGTAATTCCGGCTATTCAGGCCTGCTCTTCATGATAGACGAACTCGGAAAGCTTTTTGAATTTGCAGCCAGGATGCCCCAAAAGGCAGATGTCTTTGTTCTTCAGGAGTTGGCTGAGCAATCGAGCCGAAGTGGAGCGTTTCCAATCTTATTTCTCGGATTCCTCCATCAATCATTCGAGGAATACGGCCAACATCTTGATAGTTTGACCCGGAAAGAATGGGCCAAGATACATGGCCGTTTTGAGGATGTGGTCTTTCTTGAGCCTGCGGACCAGGTCGTCAGAATGATGTCGGCGGCCATAGAATGGACTGGCGCACCCAAGTCCTCTGATGTCGTCAAGCAAGTCAGCCATGTTGCAAAGATTTGCGCTGACAACGGGGTTTGTCCCCCAGGCATGCGCAAGGGCGAATTTGAGGAGATCTGTCAGCAGACTTATCCCCTGCATCCTACAACACTTGTCGCTTTGCCGTTTATCTTCCGGAAGTTTGCACAGAATGAACGGTCTCTCTTCTCCTATCTCAGTAGTCTGGAGCCGGGCGGCTTTCAGGATTACCTGCGCACGCACACTCTCTCGCATGACAAGCCTGCCTTTCTACGTCTCGGCCAGCTATTCGATTACTTCACCATCAATTTTGGCAGCGGCCTATTCAGGCAGCCCCAGGCCAGACGATGGATGGAGGCATCTGATGTATTGGATCGCAAGGAGAACCTGACGCCACTGCACGGCGATCTAATTAAGACCATTGGCGTACTCGGAGCACTTGGGGAGTTCAGCCCTCTGTCGGCTACCGAGACAATGATAGCAGTGTCGTTGGGCGATACAGCCAAAATACCCGCCGATCTGGCAGAAGGCACACAGTTTCTCGGACAACAGTCGATCCTGACATATCGCCGTTTCAACAAAACGTATCGCATTTGGGAGGGCAGTGACGTTGACATCGAGGAGCGTGTTGCTGAAGGAGAACGACAACTTCGAGGCACAATCAAACTCGCATCGAGCATCCAGCACTATCTCGAATCCCGGCCGATAGTCGCGAGACGGCACAGTTTTCAGACCGGATCTTTACGTTATTTCAGCACCGCCTACTTGGACACTCCCTCCGACGTGCCAAATCATCTCTCGCCAGCCAAAGGCGCAGCAGGGCAAGTGTTGGTTTGCCTTTCATCCTCACCCGCAGCTTTTCAAGCATTCCGTGATCTAGCCGCAGCCGCTGACCCAAAACGACAAGATGTCGTGTTTGCCATTCCTCAACAGATTGGAGAAATTCAGTCCGCTGTTGCAGAGTTAGCTGCACTTCGATGGGCATGGGACAACACGCAAGAACTACGCGATGATCGTGTGGCTCGCCGGGAAATAGCTCTCCGCATATCAGAATCCGAGCATTTCCTCAGACGTACATTAAGCGCCTTGCTCAACCCACGCGAGGAGCCTTTGGGCAGTGAATGCTTGTGGTACTGGACTGGCAAGCTGCAGCCGATGCATTCCTGGGTGGATGTCTCCCATCTTCTTTCGACGATCTGCGACAGCGTGTACGACAAGACCCCGCATGTGCGGAACGAACTGGTTATTCGCCGGAATCTATCTTCCGCAGCCGCTGCCGCCCGGCGCGATCTAATCGAGAGAATGTTGACGCATTCCGAGACTCCACGCCTTGGCATCGAAGGCTATCCGCCAGAGAGAAGCATTTACGAATCAGTTCTGAAGGATACCGGCATTCATGTTGAGACATCCGACGGCAAATGGGCATTTACCGACCCGCCGGAACGAAAACGTCACGGGATGTGGCCTGTTTGGGATAAGCTCCACACAATCATATTCGATGCCGAAGGTGAACCGCGGCAGGTCAGCACTGTCTTCAGCATGCTAGCCGATCCGCCTTATGGCGTTATGGACGGCATTCATCCCGTCTTGCTCTGTGCTTTTATGATGGCCCATCGCGATGAAACTACCCTTTATCGCGAAGGGACATTCATCCCAGATCCGAGTGTTGCGGACTTTGAGATTCTGATGCGGCGGCCGGAGCTATTTTCTGTTGGCGGCAGCCGACTTGCCGGCGCTCGCGTAGCCGTCGTTGAACGACTAGCCAAGGGTCTGGGCGCCGCCCCCGCTACTGTTACTGTGGTTCGCGCTATGTTCAAGATGGTAAAAGGGCTGCCGGAGTTTGCCTGGAGCACGAAACATCTCTCGGCTAACACAATCACGATGCGGGACGCCTTCCAGAAGGCAAAATCACCTGAACGGTTCCTCTTCAATGACCTGCCGACAGCGCTGGGCCTCGCGCCATTCCCGGAGGCCAAAGCGGAGAAATCTGACATTGAGTCTTTCTTTGCGGCCTTGTATTGCGCTTTGAAAGAATGGTCGGGCATTGCGGCAAGCACCTTTGCCGATGCAGAAGCGCAACTCCTAAAGGCTTGCGGGCTGGAGCCCGGCGACAGTGGTTGGCAGAAGTTGAGAGAAATTGCCACAAAATTGGAAGCACGAGAGAACGATCCTATCGTCCTCCAATTCCTTCGCCGAATCGTGCAGACCGGTTATGACAAAGAAGGGGTGCAATCGATACTGGCTCTCGTTGCTAATCGCCCGCCTGCCAACTGGCTGGACACTGATGTTAAACGATTCCCCGAACTGGCAAAGGCACTTGGCGATCCCATCAAGAGGGCCATGATACGCGCAGGCCTCACGAATGAATCGCATGATGCCATGTCCACCCTTGCTCCAGAACAGCGTGAGCGTGCCAAGTCTCTCGCGCGTGAACTCGCCAAGAAGATTGACCCAGCTCAACGGCGCAACACCCCTGAAATCATACGGGCAGCCCTCCTGTTGCTTGTGGATGATCTATCCAAGGGTGCCGGAGGCAGAAGATGACCGTGAACAAGTCCAGCCATACAGGTTTTGATGAGAAGTCATGCCGGCACATCCTGTCTCTTTCAGGTGGCAAGGATAGCACCGCACTGGCCTTATACATGCGGGATAGGGTTCCGAATCTGGAGTACGTCTTTTGCGATACAGAAAAGGAACTCAAAGAGACTTACGATTATCTTGAAAAGTTAGAAGTGCACTTGGGAAAGACGATTCAACGCATTCGTCCTGACATTGGGTTTGATGATCTGTTGGAGCAAAGGAGAAACTTCCTTCCTTCGCCTCAAGTTCGGTGGTGCACGGAGTATCTGAAGATTAGGCCCTTTGAGAGATTCATAGGAGACGATCAGGTCGTAATGTATGTTGGCATTAGGGCCGATGAACCGCACAGGAAAGGATACATTTCGACTAAGCCCAACATCCACGCTCGATTGCCATTTGTCGAAGATGGTCTCCGCCTTAGGGATGTGATGCGCATTCTTGAAGATAGTAAGCTTGGCCTCCCCGAATACTACAAGTGGCGTTCAAGATCGGGTTGTTTCTTCTGTTTTTACCAGCAACGGCGCGAATGGGTGGGCTTGCTGGAAACGCACCGTTCGCTTTTCGAAGAGGCCATGAAGTATGAACGTAAGGATCCTGTGACGGGGGAAATGTATACTTGGGTTCAAGGCGAGAGCCTTTCTGAATTGGCTGATCCTAAGAGGGTCGTACAGATAAAGGCAGACTATGAGAAACGTCGTTCAAGCGAACCATGCGTTTCGAAGGAAGCTTCCCTTCTTTCGGTCTTCGAGATGCAGTGCGCGGACGAACGTACGGGGTGTGTCATATGCCATCTATAAGTGGTCAATGGAGACACAGTTAAGATGACGACGCGAGTCATATATCTCGACAACAACGCTACAACTCAATGCGCCCCAGAAGTTGTCGATGCAATGCTTCCTTTCTTTGCAGGGAAACACGGTAACACATCAAGCCCGCACTTTCTGGGAAGGGAAGCTGCGCGTGCGGTTACAGTGGCACGAGAACATATTGCCAAAAGCGTTGGGTGTAACGCGTCGGATGTTTTCTTCACAAGTTGTGCTACAGAGTCGAACAATCTGGTCATCCTTGGCGCCGCCCAAATGAGTGCGAGGCGCCGCAAGATTGTGACTTCAGTCATCGAGCATAAATCCGTTCTCGGCCCATGTGAGGCGCTTGAAAACAAGGGTTTCAATGTAGTCAGACTTCCGGTCGGAACGGACGGGCTACTTGATTTAGATACTGTTCGACATGCAGTCGATTCGGATACCGTGCTCGTTTCGGTCCAAGGAGCAAACAACGAAATAGGCGTTATTCAACCGATAAAGGCTATAGCTGACATAGCACACGCCGCGGGTGCCGCACTTCACTGCGACGCGGCGCAACTCCTCGGTAAGCTGCCCGTTTCAATTAATGATCTTGGTGCTGATTTCGCTTCATTCAGTTCACACAAAGCATATGGCCCAAAGGGAATAGGCTTCCTGACCATGCGCAGTCATGTGACAAATGTCACTGTGTCTCCTCTCATGTTTGGGGGTGGACAAGAGAATGGATTCCGTCCAGGCACTTTGAATGTGCCTGGAATCGTTGGCACAGGCGTAGCGTGTCGCCTCCTTACGGAACGTATGGAGACAGAAATGCGGGAAGTAGGCCGGCTCAGAGACCAATTAGAAGATGGTATTAGAACTATCGCGCCTGATGCCCAAGTAGTGGGAAGTGAAGCATCGCGATTGCCCGGTACACTGAGCGTTATGTTCCCAGGCATTTCGGCGGAGCTGCTGATTGCAAGAACCCCGACCGTTTGCATGAGCATGGGGTCAGCATGCTCTTCCGGCACAGTATCCCCTTCACATGTCTTGTTGGCGCTCGGGATGACCCGAGACAATGCTCGTTGTGTGGTTAGGCTTTCTTTAGGACGCTACAGCACGGATGCTGAAGTTCAGGAAGCTTTGAAGGCCATCGGCGCTGCGTTACACGACGTCTCGGTGATCGAGACGTCGGAACGGAAGTAGTACAGAATAGCGATCTTGGCGGGAAGGAGTCGGCTTCATGAGTATTATGGAAGAACTGAAAAACTTAGGGCGACCAGGTCCCGGCTTCAAACCCCACAAACAACTGCTTCTCCTTGCAGTGGTTCGATTGATCCGAGAGAAGCACATAACAGGTAATCGGGTCTACTTTGATGATAGATTGAAGGCAGTATTTAGACTGCTTCTCACTGAGCAAGGATCTGGCGAAGATCGAGACCGTCCATACAATCCTTTCTTTCATCTCGGAACGTCGTCATTCTGGAAATTGGTGCCGAACCCCGGGCGCGAAGCTGATTTGTGCCAAGCACACAGCATTGCAGGGCCGACAATGCTCACCGATCTCGTTCAATACGCGGAGCTTAGCGCACCATTTCTCTCTGCTTTGCATGATGACAATTCACAGAGGGCAATGGAGGCGTTCATTCTTGAATGCATAGATGCCGGATACAATGATAAGTTGCATTCACACTCGTCAGAGGCTGGTACTGCGGGGATGTCACTTCGCCGTCTTGTGTTTGCCGCTTCGGAGGGAGCCGAGAGGAATCCATTTGTCGAGTACCTCAACTCACTTCAACGACTTAACGCCAGCAATGAAAATGCACTGGCCGAATATCAAGCCTGTAATCCATTCTTTACCCATATCCACGTGAGACATCCACTCGTGCAAGTTATTGTCGATGAGTTGGAAAAGCACGGCCACAGGCAAATCATTCTGACCGGCCACGCTGGAGATGGCAAGTCTACTATCGCCCTTGCGGTCTACAAGCAATTGGCGAAACTTCCAGAAGACCAGCCGCTGACTCGTCAGTTGAAGCCGCGAGAGGATATTGCCCGAACAAATATTTCCATCATTAAAGATCTGAGTGAACGTCGGCGCGAAGATGATACTGTGTTCATGAATGAGGTCTGTGGATTCAAGCGTAACTTCCTGATCGTCTCGAACACCGGAGCACTATTGGATCTGTTCCGGAGCCAGGCCGCCTCCTTCGACATGTCTTCGGTACAGATCGAAAGTGAGGTGCTTAATGCAATCAGCGACGAAACAGGCCAGCACGAGCTTGTGCTCGGCAATAGTCGGTTTCTCGTCGTCAACCTTGCGCGAATGGACAATCTCCATCTCGCCCGCGAAATATTCGCACGTATGGTTGATCCCACGCGCTGGACCAGTTGTGCTGATTTGCCATGTCGCGCCAACTGCCCCATTTACCTGAACGTGGATCTTATCAATCACCGGCGCGAAATTGTGTTCGAACGCCTATTCCTTGCCTATCGTCGAATGTATGAATATGGCACTCGTTTGACACTCCGACAGATCACAGAACATCTGGCGTACCTGATTACGTCTGGTTTAGAGGAATATGACCTGGCCGAAATGCGAGAGAAACAGGAAACCCCTTTGCGTGCGGAGTTCATGTTCTTCAACCGCTTTTTCGGCGACAATGGCAAAGACGACCATTCGGCGGCCTTGCAGATGCGCGCAGTTCGAGAAGTACGACGCCAAGGGTTTGGCGAACGGCCGTGTCCAACATGGGAACGCAAGCTTTGGCTCAAGCTAAGGGATAGGAACTTTCAATTGGGCGTTCCTGACTGTGATGCTGAGTTCGAGATACTTCGAGAACATGGCGCTGGCCCAGGCAGTGATAGCCAACCAGGTCTTACTCCGGATCAAGCAAGGGAACAAGTTCGGCGCATGCTCTACTTCCTGTATGATTTCGATAAGAGCGACCGATCCTATTTGATGCAGTTCCTCAACTCGCCAACCATTCTACGCTGGCAGGATTGGCAAAAGGATGGAGCATCACTGGAGATGACTGAAAAGAATGTTCTGGAACAGCGCGTCTATCATGTGCTCCAAGAACATTTCACAGGTGTTCGTCTTCCCGAAGGCGCCAAAGGCCTAGATCGCCGCCTATACATTACACTGAATCGAGGAAGAAATGAGATTCGCCAAACCGCCCAAGTCGTAGTTGCCCAAGTTGACTGGAGCAGCGAGACTGACCTTCGACTTGTTTCGCATGTTAATGCTGCCGGAGGAAAGCGCACTGATCTGGAGTTGAACGGGGCAGGACGATTATCGGGCGCAACGCTGATTCTCTCGTTGCCCTTTCTGGACTACGTCTTGATGCGACATTTCGGCGAAGTCGGCGAGACGCTCCAAGCCGCCTACGTGGAACGACTGGAAAGATTCAAAGCTCAGGTGCAGGACCTGGCAAAGGAGACTCGTGAACATGTTATGCTCGTGCGACTCAAGACAGACCACACGTTTCGCCGACAGCAGTATACGGTGCGCGAAGGCACACTGGAGGTGAATGATGTCCTGTAATAATTTCCCGATGGTCAGCGACGAAGACAAAGAATCCAACCCTGCCATACAGTTGTTTGGCAAGCGATTGTTCAATGATCAATCTCCGATCGAGTTCCTGGTAGAACTCTTGCTTATTGCGATGTCATCGAAACGGATAGGCCGCACGATGTCCCCCTTCACGACTCCGTTGCCTTCGTCAAAGGACCTTTCGAAGTGGTCTCTCTCTGAAGAACTGATGTACGCACCAAAGGCACGTCTCAACCTCAAACTATTCTCCTTCATTGGGGCTTCAATGTTAGATTCCAGACATCAGACTCACCGGGAACACTACAAAGACATGGTTCAATCATTACGCGATAGAATCCGCGTCACTGAAGCGGGAGGAGAGAATGATGTCTTGAGAACGCTTCAGAATCTGTTTCTTGGATTTCAAGGTGCAGGATTTGGCCGTACATGGTGCGCCCAGAGTTTCCTGCCTGTATGTAGAGGGCTTCTCGCTGGGGAAACCATTTGGAAT
Organism: uncultured Planctomycetaceae bacterium; assembly: GCA_964392255.1. GTDB lineage: Bacteria > Planctomycetota > Planctomycetia > Pirellulales > Thermoguttaceae > CAYMQL01. The sequence continues at coordinate 9,436 of CAYMQL010000029.1, forward strand.
GAAACAGCCGCGCGACGCGAACCCCCGTCTGACTGGGACGATGTGCTTAGCAGGCAACAGGTTTATTTCACCATGAATAAGCATCGTTTCCTTGCTCGCGGTGGAGAGGTTCTTTACTTGCAGATTTGCCTCGCTTTAAAGCAAAATGCCAAAGACGTTCGAGAATGGGCGGAAAGTAACGGCATTTGTCTTGAGTCCAAAGAGAGCGATCCAATCTATTTGCACGAAGAACTTCAACGTGAATTGGATAATCTCATGGGGCATTGTCCTCAAACCGTCACAGATATAGCCGAGTTCCTTGACAGTGGCGTAGAATCCGAAACATCACGAACTACAGACTACATTGGAACCTACCCTCGGTTTGTCACCGCAGGTTATTGCCCTGCCGATACATGGCGAGAAGGATACCTTTTCGCGGTCGAACTGCTCCGTCTCTGCCAAGCCGACTTGGACGTGATCGAGAGATTACAATTGCTTGAAGTCGCCTGTGCGATGCAGGTGCTACGCAATCTAGCGGCACAGAGCATCCGACATAGCCCGACGGAACATAAAACAACATGGCCCGGATACCGTCTTGCGGTTTCCGCCCCCGATGAGCGTAATTCAGCAGTCAAGCGGATATCCCGCCACACTGCGAAAACGGTCGAGAAACTCATTTATCGTGCCATTCGATGCGACGATGTGGACCTGCCGACTGACCAGGTCGAACGGGAGAAAATCCTCAAAGAGGCAGACAAGCGCTATGCCGGAAAGTTGTTTGTAGGTCTTGCAAAGCGAATCGGCCTGCTTGTTCCGCGGCGTGGAGCGGGTGTGCGCTTTACTCTCAACGAACAACTGTTGCGACTGTTGGTTGTGACAACCGTGCCGATTGGCGGCCGCCTGACCTACGACCGATTCAAGGAACTTGTTGAGGCCAGGCATGGCTTGGTTTTCGATGGCGACGGTTTCACGCGCGCAAGCGCCTGGGTAGACGGATATCACCAGTCGGTTGTGGGTAGTGGCATCGATGCATGGCTACAAGACATGCTTGACGCTGCCGGACTTCTTATACACTTGTCTGATTCGTGCGCCTTGGTGGTGAATCCAGCCGCGAAGAAAGGGGTTGAATCATGAGCTATTTCGCAGATTCGGCATGGTCCTATCTTGCCAAGAAGATCAGCCATCTTCAGAAGGATGGTGTGGGGAATCGCCGGCTGTTGGTAATAGTGCCTGCTTTTCCGGAAGCCACCACTCTCACGCTGGCAGTGACTTTCACCAACCGATGCGCAGCTGATGCAAGCCTCAATCTCACCGTGAAAATCGCCCAGGTCGTATTTGATCGCATGAAGTGGACAGATCGCGGCATCGGAGATGCAAAAAGACATGGCTGGGCTGATGATCGCGGGAGTCTAACCTACTGGCGTACAAACACGCCATTTGTGCAGGGCAAAACAAACCTTGTTGTCCTCTTTGGTGCGGACCGCATAACCGATGCCGGAAGTCTTGAGGACTTCCACCATTGCGACCTGGAAACAATCTGGAACGTCGAGATGAGGGGTTCATTCCAGTCCTGGATGGCAGGAAAACTGAAAATTGTTGGTGTAGCCGTTGCTGATCCGGCGGAATTGCGCGAATTTGACCGACTTTTGAAGCCGCTCATAGAGCACGGCAGGGCCAATCTCCTCGGCATCAGCGAGTGGCTCCAGAGCTTGGATCTGAACTCCGCTGATTCGGCGCGTGATGCCATGAAGATCATGCTTAGCCGATTCGACATCTTCCATCTGCCCAAGTTCTCCGGGTTTCCATTGTCAAAGCGGAAGGCCACTTTGTCGCCATACATCGAGAAGGCGAATGCTTTCTTCTCATACAGCATGTTTCTTGACTCAAAAGATCGCGATAAGGCGATCCACACCATTGACCAACTCACTGACGAGGTTGTTGCCGGCCAGGAGATCCCAATCATCCTCGATGACCCCAGCATTATCGGCCCCTATCCAGACGTACAGACGTTTCTTCAGGGACTGAAGAAGTACATTCGCGAGGAAGATTACTCCGAACGGGATCGTCTGATGCAGTGCGACTTCGTCACTATCATAGACAAGATTCTGAAGTTCCGAAAGAAACCAGGGGAGAAAGATAAGCCTGATAGTTTGCACAAGCTCTCAGGTGGTCCGGTTGAAGTTGTTCTGCATGCAATATGGCAGACTTTGCGGGAATTTGGCAGAGACAAGCGTTACGCGGATGCGCATGTTCAACGGATCGATATAGTTGCCAATCGGTTCAAGCACGACTACGACAGCGCCGATGACGCGGAAGCCGTTGACGCAACAGCAGACCGCACTGAACTCGCAAGGCAGTATCTTCGACGCTTGCTGGGCGGTGTTGACAAGTTGCTGGCTGAACGCACGAGCTTGCCAGGGCAAGATGGCGACAACATTCCGGTGGCGAGCAACTTGGCGGATCAGGACATACCCTGCACGTACGCCAAGAC
>CAYMQL010000030.1:0-7540 GCA_964392255.1 uncultured Planctomycetaceae bacterium
CCGATGGGAAAAATATTTACACAGATCGGCTCCAGACCGGCTTGTGCAGTTGGCTATCGCGCACGCCGAGTTCGAGGCGCTGCATCCGTTTTTGGATGGAAACGGCAGACTGGGGCGAATGCTCATTCCCCTGTTCCTCTATGAGCGAAAACTACTCCATGCTCCCACGTTTTATCTCAGTGAGCATTTGGAGGCAAACCGGCAGGAGTATTACGACCGACTACTAGCGGTGTCGAGCAAAAATGATTGGACCGGCTGGTGTCAGTTCTTCCTTACCGCCATAGTAAGTCAGGCTGCGGAGAACGAGGCCAAGGCGAGACGTATCTTGGACCTGTACCAAAACAGGAAGGGTTGGATGAGGGACACCACCCGTTCTCAGTATTCAATTGCAGCTTTGGACTTCTTTTTTAATCATCCGGTCTTCAGTTCATCGCATTTTGTAACGGGATCGCACATCCCAGCTCCCACAGCACGACGCATCCTTAAGATGTGTTTTGAGAATGATTTGCTGAAAGAGATTCGCAAGCCAAGCGGACGAAGGGCGGCCATTTTTGCTTTCCCCGAGTTATTGAACATTGCAGAAGGTCACTCCGTCCTTTGACAGTCACCCATGATCGACAAGCGTTTTTGTCGATCACAAATTGCATTTCATGATCGACAAAATGATTTGCCGTTCACCGATGAGCGACAACTTCCTATAATTCGCAACATCCTGAGACTGATAGGCGTATGCCTGCCGGCCGACGGAGGCAAGTAACTCGGCAAGCGAGACATGACATGAAACTCTACGAATTTGAAGGAAAACGACTCCTTGAAGCGGCCGGAATCAAAACTCCGCCGGGAAAAGTCGTCCGCACGGTCGAAGAGGCGGCCGGCCTGACCCAACGCTACGGACCGGTGATGGCCAAGGCCCAAGTGCTTTCGGGCCACCGTGCGCAAGAACACGGCATTCTGGCCTGCGAGAACGAGTCGCAACTGGCCGAGGCGGTCGGATCGCTTCTGGGCCGAAAACTGTTCGGCGAAACCATCGAGCAGGTCCTGGTCGAGCAGAAGCTCGAAATCGCCCAAGAAGCCTACCTCTCGGTCACTTACCAGGGCCCGTCGCCGGTCGCCGTCGCCTCGCCCCACGGCGGCATCAACGTCGAAGACGCCTGCCACCGCTCGCAGGCCGACGTGCTGGTCGAACCGATCAATATCCTTCGCGGCATCAACGCCGAGCAGGCCGAGGCCCTGGTGCATCGGGCGGGACTCGACGGCGACGAGTCCGGCACGGCCGACGTCTTGCAGAGACTCTACCGCGTCTTTGCCGATTGCGACGCCACACTGGTCGAGGTCAATCCGCTGGCGCGGACGTCGGCCGGCCAATGGTTCGCTGTGGACGCTAAGGTCGAAATCGACGACGACGCGATGTTTCGGCAAACTCGCCTGAATCTGCCCGAACGGATGACCTCCGGCCGAACGCCCACGCATTTAGAGCGACTGGCATTGGAAAACGATCGCCGCGACTCGCGCGGCAGCGCGGGCCGCATGTTCTACGAGCTCGACGGCAACATCGTCGTGCTGGCCTCCGGGGGCGGCACCAGCGTCGAGGCCCTCGACGATCTGTGCCTCTTGGGCGGAAGGCCCGCCATCTTCACCGAGTACAGCGGCAACCCCACGCCGGAAAAGGTGTTCGGTCTGACGCAAATCGCCCTGATGCATCCCGGCCCCATCGACGCCATTTGGGTCATTGGCGGCCGGGCCAACTTCACCGACATCTACGAAACGCTGATCAACGGCATCATGGCCGGAATTCAGCAGACGCCCGACTTCGACAAGTCGATCCCCATCCTGATTCGCCGCGGCGGCCCCCGCGATGAAGAGGCCTTCGCCACGCTGAACAAGCTTCGCGACGAAGAAGGCTACAACTTGTTCCTCCGCGGCATGGCCACCTCGGTCGCCGACTCCGCCCGCATGGTCATCCATCAAGCCAAAAAACACGCAGAGAGAAAATGAGCACCCTCATCGACCACAACACGCGCGTTCTGATCCAGGGCATCACGGGCAAGCAGGGTCAGAAGACGACCCGCGAGATGCTCGATTTCGGCACCCACGCCGTCGCCGGCGTAACGCCCGGTAAAGGCGGCGTCGACATCTGCGGGCTGCCGGTCTACAACACCGTGGCCGAGGCGGTGCGCATGCACCCCGAAATCAACACCAGTCTGATTTCGGTGCCGCGCGAAGGCACCAAAGACGCCGCGCTCGAAGCCATCGCCTGCCCGCAGATCAAGCTCGTGAACATTCTGACCGAGGGCGTGCCGCAGCGCGACGCCGCCGCCATCGTTCAGGCCGCGCGTGAGAACAACACCCGCGTGATCGGACCGTCTTCGATCGGCGTCATTAACCCTCTGCATCGCGTCAAACTCGGCGCGATCGGCGGCAACGACCCCGGCGTGTTCTATCCGGGCCCGATCGCCATCTTCTCCAAGAGCGGCGGCATGTGCCTTTCGATCGCCACCGAGGTGTTCAACGCGCTCGGCCTGGGCGTGAGCCTCGTTGTCGGAATCGGCGGCGACCGCGTCACCGGCGCCAACTTCAAAGAGCTTCTGGAACTCGTGCGCGACGATCCCCAAACCTCGCTAGTGATTCTGATGGGCGAGGTCGGCGGCGATTACGAAGAGGAGGCCGCCGAGTACATCCGCCAGACCAATTATCCGAAGCCGGTCGTCGCCCGCATCACGGGCATCGGCGCCCAAAACATCTTCCCGCGCGGCTCGCGGATGGGCCACGCCGGCGCCATCATCGGCGAGGGCAACTTCGGCACCTACGAGAGTAAAATCGCGGCCTTCGAAAACGCCCACGTCAATGTGGCCAAAACTTCGGCCGAGCTGATCGCTTTCGTGCGGCAGGCAATGCCGAGCCACGGCCCCGACTTCGAGGCCGCAATGTCGAAAGAGTACGAACTGGTCAGCATCGCCAAAAACAAGCTCGAAAGCCTCAAGGGCCAGGTCCGCGCGGTCCAGCTTCGCACGCATCTGACCCAAATCATCGAAGGCACGCCCCATTTTCGCGGCCGCTCGCTGCCCCAACTGATGCGAAACGCCTCGGCGGCCCAGATGATTTACGAAGCCATCACCCAGGAAGACGCCAGCCCGCAGCAAGCGTCCCGGCTGGCTTGCGACCTGGTCATTTGTGCGAAGCGCGCCCCCGCCGACGAGGCCGCGCGCCGCGCCGCCGTCGCGGCCTTTCAGGGCGGTTCGCCCATCAACGTCGCGGTGGCTGCGGGCCTGCTGACTTTGGCCTCCACCCCGCGCGAGCGCGTGGCCAGCCACCTGCACTGCCAGTATCTCCCCACGGAAGGCGATGCCCTGTTGCTGATCCCCCAAGTGATCGATCTGATCGGCTGCATCCTCGGCAACCAACCCCAGTGGAGCGACGACGCAAACCTCGAAACCACCGTCTTCGAAACCCTCTCCGGCCGAAAACCTTCGGATGCCGAAGCGAATCTGTTGCGCGCAATCTTCGTCTCGTGCGTCGACCACACGCCCGCGACGCCCTCGTCGCTGGCCGCCATCACTTCGTACTCCGGCGGCAACGCGCTGAAAACCGCCCTGGCCGCGGGCATCACCGCCATGGGCGAAAGCCACGCCGGCGCCGGCGAAGGCGCCGCCCGAATCTTCGCCGAATACGTCGCCAAAATGCGCGAGGCCCAAGCCGGCTCGGGCGTTCTGCAAATCGACGGCGTCCGCATCACCAACCAAAAAGAACTGGCCGGATACGTCGTCAATCGCGTGACCGGCGTCTACGGCGGCCCGAAAAACAAAGTGCCCGGCTACGGCCACCGCCACTACAGCCTCTACGGCCGCGACCCCCGCGCCGTCACCCTGCTGGCCATCGCCGACGAGCTCGGGCTGGCAGGCGACCACTGCACCCTGGCCCGCGAAATCGAGTTGATTCTGAAACAACGCAAAGCCCTCGGCCTCTGCTTCAACGTCGACGGCGTAATCGGCGCGTTGCTCTGCGATCTGAAGCTTCCGCCCGAAGCCGGCAAGGCCTTGTTCATCATCCCGCGAACGGTCGGCCTGCTCGGACAACTCCTGGAGCAAGACCCAGGCTCGTTCTTCCGCCTGTCGAACAACTCGATCATCTACATCGGCCCGCAACGCCGCGACTGAATCGCCCCCGGGCCGTCTTGCGCGTTTTTCCTGAAAAATACCGCTTGACATTCCGACGGGCTAGCTGTACTATAGTGCTAGTACAGTGAGCGCCGCCATGTTCTTCCATATCGACTTCAACGGCGAATTGGCCATCTACGACCAGGTGGTCCGGCAAATTAAATTCGCCGTCGCCGGCCGCATCCTCCAAGAAGGCGAGCTAATCCCCTCGGTCCGCGAGTTGGCCCGCGAACTGACGATCAACCCCAACACCGTCGCCCGGGCCTATCGCCAGTTGCAGGACGAGGGCGTGCTCTCGACGGTCCGCGGCACCGGCTTGGCCGTCGCCGCCGGCGCCGCCCGACAGTGCCGCGATGAACGAATCGATTTGATCCGCACACGGCTGGCCGAAGTCTTTGCCGAGGCCCGGCAAAGCGGCATCGACGCCCGCAAGTTGCGCGAAATTGCAGAAAAGCACCTGACCGCCATCGAGACTCAGGAGAAACGATCATGAATCCGGTGATCCGGCTCGACCAACTGACCAAGCGATTCGGCGCCGAGGTTGCGCTCGATCGGGTTTCGCTCGAAGTGCCGCCGGGCGTGGTGTTCGCCCTGCTGGGCGAGAACGGGGCAGGCAAGACCACTGCTATCCGCATCATGCTCGGGCTGGCCGAGCCCAACGCCGGCACGGCCGAAGTGCTCGGCCGCCCCAGCGCCACACAAGGGCTGCAAATCCGCCAGCGCGTCGGCTACGTGCCCGAACGGCCGACGCTCTACGAATGGATGACCATCGAGCAGATCGGCTGGTTTACGGCCGGATTCTATGCCGACGGCTTTTTGCCCGAGTTCGCCCGGCTGGCGGCCCAATTCGGCCTGCCGCCCGGCAAGAAACTCAAGCACTTGTCGAAGGGAATGCGTGCCAAAGCGGCGCTGTCGCTGGCCCTGGCCCATCAGCCCGAGTTGCTGGTGCTCGACGAGCCGACCTCGGGCCTCGATGCGATGGTCCGCCGCGAGTTTCTCGACAGCATGGTCGATCGGGCCGCGCAGGGGCAAACCGTCTTCCTCTCCAGCCATCAGATCGGCGAGGTCGAGCGCGTGGCCGACATCGTGGCCATCCTTCGCAAGGGCAAGCTGGTGCTGGTCGAGCGGCTTGACGAGCTGAAGGCCCGCGTCTGGCGGCTGACGGTCACGATGAAAGACGGCTTGGTGGCCGTGCCGGCCGTCGGCGGCCAGATACTTTCGCAGCGCCTGAAGGCCCGGCAGTGGCAGGCCGTGGTCCGCGACATTGGCGACGAACAGTTGGCCAAGCTCCGGTCGCACGAATCGGTCGAGAGCGTGGTCGTGCATCCGACGACGCTGGAAGACATTTTTCTTGCGTACATGCAGGGCAACGGCGGCAGCGTGTCGCCCCAAGAATTGGCGGCGACAACGACATAAGCAGCGACAGTTCAAGCAAAATAGCCGGGGGCTAACAGCCCCCGGAGCGTGCGTGGAGTTTTGGCTCTCCTCCGGGGGCTGTTAGCCTCCGGCTATGGCATAAGACGCAAACCACTTGCGAAACGCGGCGGACGGAAATCATGAAAACCTCCTCGATCTTCTGGCGGCTGGTCTGGAAAGAATACCGCGTGCAGCGGGCGCTCTGGATCGCCATGGCCGCACTCACCGGTTTTCTGCTCTGGCTGTTCTCCACATTCGCACTGAACGCCAGCGAGCGAGCCATATGGTTGTGGACCGTGGCATTGAGTCTGCCTATCTGCTATCTACTCGGTTGCGGGGCGGTGCTGTTCGCCGGCGAGCACGAGGCCGGCACGTATGAGTTCCAGCGATCTTTGCCGGCAACTGCCAGACACGTATTCGCGGCGAAGATCGTCTTTGCCCTCGCCAGTGCAGCGGCTTTGTTTACCTTCACTTCCGGATTGGCGTGGCTGTTTTTGGCCGGCGAGACGAGCGGCTATAGCACCGTATGGCAGAGCGATATTTTTGCAGGCATGCTCGGCGTAGTTTTTGCCGGATTGGGCATCTTTACGTGGGTGGTGTTCTTCTCTCTCATCTTGAAACGGGTGCTACCTTCAGCGGTGCTTGGCGTGGCGGCCATGCCAACAAGCATTTATGTTGCTGCCTGCATTGAAGGCGTCGTCCTGCCAGACAGATTGAGAGCATGGGGGCCGGTCGATGCCATTATGCTCCTATGGGCCGTGGTCGCGGTGGCCGACGTCTGGTTCGGACTTCGCTGGTTCCACGAGCGGCGCGAACGAGGCATTGGATCGGCTCGCAAAAAGGCCAAACAAGGCCCGGCCGCAGCGGCTTTCGACCGGTATGCCTGCCCGCAGCGCGTGGCGATCCTTAGCCGGCTCATTTGGCAGCACGGGCGTCAATCGGCCGGCTTGATGGCGGTGCTTTGCGTCGTCATTGCCTTGCTGGCCGCATTTCCGGTAAATAAATTGCTTGTTGACCCGGCGCATATGAGCATCCAGGCCCTCGAAAAGCTGTGGCACAATATATGGGCCCTGCTCCTGGTTCCGTTGCTGGGGACCTGCGCGTTCATGCCTGATCAATGGAAGAACAGTTTTCGTTTCCTGGCCGATCGCGGCGTGCCGCCCAAGCATATCTGGCTCAGCCGGCAGTTGCCGTCGTTGCTGCCGGCAGCATTGCTATTGCCGGTGTTGCTGTTCTTTGCTTATTTCGTTGCACCGGAAGAATGGTCGCCGCTTACGTCGGATCTTGAACGCCACCCAGCGATGGCGCTAATCTACGTAACTGGCTATGTGGTCATCGGCATGACCGTCGGCCAGATGTGCTCGATGTTCTTCCGCAGCACGATTCTGGCCGGGTTGTTCAGCGTGTTGCTGAACGTCGTCTTGGCCCTTTGGTGGGCGCTGATGCTGTTCTGGCGGGTCAACTGGCTATGGTCTGCTTTGCCAATTCCCGTTGCCCTGCTTCTGGCCAGTCGGTTGCGGACGCATAACTGGCTTTTGGAACGCAACACCCTGCGGGCATGGCTGGCGCCGGGCGGCGTGCTGCTGTTTACAACGGTCGCGCTGCTGACGGCCGTTCCGCTCTACCGTATTCATCAAATTCCCGACCTCGGAACCCGTTTTCGCGCGGAGGAGTTTGTTGCTCACTTGACCTCGCCCATGACGCCGGAAGAAAAGGCCACGCTCGATCAATACCGGCGAGCGGTTGCTGAATACAAAAATGCGACCGACGCCGCCGGGCGGAAAAAGGCGACGGCGCTAATGGTCGAAGCCAGCCGGCAAGAGATCCGTCATCCAATTGCCGGGCAGAGTCCGCTCTCTCAGGCGGCCGACCAGTTGCTGGCTAACGCCACGACGTTGGAAAAGGAAGGGAAACTGGATGCGGCCGTCGAGCGATACATGGCGACGCTGAAAATCCTGGCGCAGATTCGC
>CAYMQL010000030.1:7550-11890 GCA_964392255.1 uncultured Planctomycetaceae bacterium
GCGTTCTTGCCGACACGATGGAGATGGAAACGTACAGACGATTATCCGCTTGGGCGGTACGTCCCGGGCAGACACGCGAGCAAATTCTCAATGCCGTGCGTGACCTCGAAAAACCGCGCAATCCCTTCTCGCTTCCCATCGATCTGCAATTTGTCTTCCTGCGCCGCATCCTCAACGGCGATCTGGCGGCGATAAGCGAGATGACCGACGGAAAACGTTCCTTGCCGCCGCTCACCATGCTCTGGCTCAAACTGCCTTGGGAGCGGGCCCGGGCTATGTGCCTGTTGAACTTCCAGACGTATTGCGAATGCAGAGGGGCATGGGGAGCCGGACCAGGATGGATACGCTCGATGGATTCCGAGTCCTATAATCGAGCGCGCTATATCCAATTTTGGCTGGCACGGTCGAAATACTCGGAACTGCTCTACACCATACGCACGCAGCTCGACTTGCCGGTGATCTTTCGGGATCTGATGAAACAACAGAGTTGGTATGATCAAGGCCCGACTTTGGCGGAAAGGGCCCGAGCCATCGAGACGGCTCGCAATGCCACGCGCATCGTGCTGGCCCTGCAAGCCTGGCGATTGCGGCACGGCTCGCTGCCTGAAACGCTCGACGAGCTGAAGGGAGAATACTTGGATCAAATACCGCTGGACCCTTATTCCTGGATGCCGTTCCACTATTTCGGCGACGGCCTGCCCATTCCGCTTTTATGGCGCCAACCGTTTACGGGATGGAGTGTCGTTCACGCTCGCGGCACCCTCCCCGCTAACACGCCGTTCATCTGGTCCACTGGCGCGAACGTTTTCCACGCTCCCTCACGCGAGCCCGAAAAAAATGTCGTTCAAAACTACGATATCCGGCTTCCTTGGCCATACGACCAGAGACGAGGCTTTCAATACAACACTCGGCGTTCAACCTCGGAATACGACCTCTGGTCATCCGGTTGGCCGTTTCCGATCCCGGCGGCGGTGGAAGAGGGCGAGCCGGCAGACGAAACCAGAACAACAAGTGTCACCGCTGGGCCTGTTCCCGCGGGCGGCGATGGAGACCGACAGATCATCATCCCTAAACCGTCGGATAAATGAGCCGGCCCTCGAGCCGTGAACAGCGATCTCAGTCGCCGGCAAGTCGATTGGCCGTCGCCTGATCGACGCAAAGCCGCCGAATTGCGGCGGCGCGGCCGGTTTCCGGGTCGATGTCCACAATGGCGCCGTTCAGTCGCACGTCGCCGGCGGCCACGTCGTAGTGGGTGGGGCGAAATGTGCGCGTCGTTTCCATCACCCGGTCGATGCGCCGGCCCAGAATGCTATCGTGCGGGCCGGTCATGCCCACGTCGCATTGAAAGGCCGTTCCGCCGGGCAGAATCTGCTCGTCGGCCGTCGCGACGTGGGTGTGGGTGCCCAACACGGCGCTGACGCGCCCGTCGAGATGCCGCCCCATCAGTTGTTTATCGCTGGTGGCCTCGGCGTGGAAATCGACCAAAATCACGCGAACGTCGGGCGGCAGCGCGGCCAGCACGCGATCGGCCGCCTGGAACGGGCAATCGACCGGCGGCATGAACACCCGGCCTTGCAGCGCAAAAATCGCCACGTTGACCTGCTGCCGCGTTCGCAACACGGCGAAGTCGCGTCCGGGGGCGTTGGCCGGATAGTTCGCCGGCCGGACGATCCGCCGCTCGGTCTGCAAGATCGAGAAGATTTCGCGCCGCCGATACACATGATCGCCCATCGTGACGCCGTCGATGCCGGCGGCCACGAGATCATGATAGTTTTCCGGGGTCATGCCCGACCCGCCGGCGATGTTCTCGGCGTTGGCCACCACGAGGTCAAGGTTCTCCTCGGCGCGCAGCCCGCGAATGGCCTGGATGCAGATGTTCCGTCCAGGCTTGCCGACAATGTCGCCGATGAACAGGATGCGCATTGCTAGTGGCGAGTGGCTAGTGGAGAGTGGTTAGTGGTTAGTGGCTAGTGGCTAGTGGTTAGAAGCAGTTGCGTGTCGTCAGGGTAGTGGAAATCCTGTTTGTGGCTTCCGTTGGAGAAGGCTCACTCTCCACTAGCCACTAGCCACTCGCCACTAACCACTAGCCACTCTCCCTACCTCGCCATTTCTACGTGTCGGGTTTCGCGGAGCACGGTAACTTTAATTTCGCCGGGATAGGTCAGTTGCTGTTCCAAGGCGAATGCGATGTCGTGGCATATCTTGGCGGCCGACTCGTCGGTCGTGTCTTTCGAGCTCACGATGACGCGCAGCTCGCGGCCGGCTTGGATGGCGTAGGCCTGCTCCACGCCCATGAACTTGCCGGCGATCGACTCGAGGTCTTCCATGCGTTTGACGTAGCGTTCGAGGGTTTCGCGCCGGGCGCCGGGCCGCGATGCGCTGCATGCGTCGGCGGCCGACACAAGAACCGTGTAGGGATTCTCGACGCGCAGGTCGTCGTGATGTCCCAAGGCGGCGTGGATCACCTCGGGCCGCTCGCCGTAACGCTTCAGCAGGTCGCCGCCGATTTTCGGGTGTCCGCCTTCGGCCTCGTGGTCAGCCGCCTTGCCGATGTCGTGCAGCAGGCCGCAGCGGCGGGCCAGCTTGCCGTCGAAACCCATCTCGTCGGCCAACATGCCGGCGATGAACGCGACCTCGACGCAGTGCCGCAGCACGTTCTGGCTGTAGCTGGTGCGGAAATGGAGCCGTCCGAGCAGATTGACCAGCCGCTCGTGCAGCCCGTGGACCTCGGCCTCCAGACACGCTTCTTCGCCAAGTTTCTGGATGTGCCGCTCCAGCTCGCGCTGGGTGTTGGCCACAATCTCTTCGATGCGCGTCGGGTGGATCCGGCCGTCGGCGATGAGCTTTTCGAGCGACAATCGCGCGACCTCGCGGCGGATCATGTCGAAAGCGCTGACGATCACGACGCCGGGCGTATCGTCGATGATGACGTCGACGCCGGTTGCTTTTTCGAAGGCCCGGATGTTGCGCCCTTCGCGGCCGATGATGCGGCCCTTCATTTCGTCGTTGGGGATGCCCACCGTGCTGGTGGTGGTTTCGGCCGTGTGGGCCGCGGCGTAGCGCTGGATCGACGTGAGCAGGACCTCGCGCGTCTTGGTTTCACAAATCTCGGCGAGTCGCTTTTCGTGGGCGAGGATGACCGCTCCGGTTTCTCTTTGCAACTGCGAATCGAGCAGTTCGAGCAGCCGCCGCGTGGCTTCATCCTGGCTTAGCCCGCTCAGCTCGTGCAGCGTCTGGCGCTGCAAGTCGAGCAGCTTGGCCAACTCGTCTTTGCGGCGGTTGGCGTCTTGGATGCGTTCGGTCAGCTTGCGCTGGGTGCTTTCGACCATTTTCTCCTGTTTGCGAAGCACTTCGGCCTGTTCTTCGAGCGCGTCCTGGCGCTTGTCCAGGATTCGCTCCCGTTCGTGCAGTTCGCCCCGCAGCCGGCGCAGCTCTTTTTCGATTTCGGCCTGCTGCTGCAAGGCCGATTCCTTGATTTGCAGTTCCGCCTCGCGGCGGCGGTTCTCGACCTCGGTCTGGGCCTTTTGGACAATCGCCCGGGCCTCGGTCTCGGCGTCGCGGCGGCGGAGCCGATCCCAAAGCCGGGTCAACAAAAACGTCAGCATCACCGCCATCGCTAAGAAGACGGTGAGAAGCAGCGCAAACGGCAGATTCCACTCCATGACAATGGTCCTTACGAAAAATCGGCAGGACCAAACTCGCGCGCCGCCTGGCGGCGGAGAAGCCGAAAGAGCAGCTTACGAACAGAGCGACCGACGCGACCGCCGACATGCCGCCCCAACCGCGCGCGCAGGCGCAGATCGAGACAACGCATGCACCGGAAAAACTGAATCAAGCCGCATCGTCATCCAAGCAACGCCGCGGGAACTCGCAGGTCTGCACAAACGCGGGCGCAGACCGCCGTCCGCCCGAACCGGGACCGGCCGCCATTGCCCGCAAGCAATCGCGCCGCCCAGCCGAAGCCCGGCCGCCCAACGAAAGACGATCATCAGAAGATCGACCATCGCCGGGAACCCTCGGGCCGCTTGGTTCTTGCCGCCTAATACGCCGTTGGTCAAAAAAACCACTCTGTTTGCTGCTAGTCGGCTTCGGTCGCCTTGTCTGGCCCACCGAAGACAGTAGGTTGTTACTCCACATAAAATCTTACCAGAGCGGCCGCAAACTGCAACCGGCATTTTTCTCATCCCTTCGAGATAAACCTCGGATCGAGGCCACGTTAGGGCGATTGTGCCGAGAAGCCAGGCGAAATCGATCGCCTTTCGGCATTCGTTTCTGTTGCGGAAAACCTTGGTAGGGTGCGTGCTTGCACGCACCAATACGGATTTGCCGTGAAATCAGGT
>CAYMQL010000031.1:0-3957 GCA_964392255.1 uncultured Planctomycetaceae bacterium
CAACTTGGAGCACCATTCCAGGGCCTTTTTGTCGTGTACGGCCAGATCGGCAATGCCGTATTCGCGGCTGTTGTTGGCCATCTGCCGAATGACCGCTGCAAGGTCCAGCAACCTTAGCGCCAACCGGTCGAGCTTCTGGGCATCGTAGGCTTGAAGTGTCATGGTCAATACTTTGTGCAAAATAATCGTAAAACAGAAGGCCGCATCCGTGCAACGAACCCAGGACTTTCTAGGGATATTCCCCACTCGGAGAAACCAAACCCCCCAATAATTCAATTTTACTCAGTGTAGCTGTAAAGTCTAGTGGCAAAAAGAGGAATATTGTGTCCAAAATAATGTTTGTAATTATGCCCTCTTTGTGCTAGTCTAGCTCCCGGTTGGCCAAGACCGGGCCGCCCCCATGAATCCCTTGTCAAATCGGTCGAAACATCGCCTCGACGCCTTTCCACACAAAGCAGACAGGAGTCTCTCATGTTGGGCACTCATCGACGGCAACGCGAATCCGGCCAGCCAAACGATCTTTGGGATGTTTTCGAGTTGGACGACGAAACAATCGAGCCGGAGCCCGAGTACGGGGATTTTTGGGGAGAAATCGACGATGATTGCGACAACAATTGTGGATGAAATCCGTCGGATGCTGCGCGAAGAGGGCCTTTCGCAGCGAAAAATCGCATCGCGAACCGGCGTCAGCCGCGGAACGGTCAACGCCATCGCTCAGGGAAAAAGGCTCTGTCCGGTCCGCCGCCCCGTCGAGGGCGAGGACGAATCCGGCTTCATCGTGCCGCAAGGCCTGCCGGTTCGGTGTCCGGGCTGCGGCGGTTTGGTCCAGATGCCTTGTCTTCTGTGCCATCTCCGCAACCTGCGCAGCTCGCGCACGCCGGCGCGTGCGATTCCTTGCTGACGATCGCGTTGCGAAGCCACGTCAACAAAGCGCTGCGGCTGATGGTGCCCGTCGGCCGCCCTTCCTTCGTAATCACGACCCGGTGGATCGACACGCGGCAGAAGAAATCGTAGATCGGACGGATCGGCGTATTCTCTTCATAGGAGATTACGTTCGGGTGCATCACGCTCTGGACTGAACGACGCCAACAATCCGGCGAAGCCATCGCGGCCATCAAGTCGCGCTCCGAAAGAAATCCGACCAACGCGCCGTGCGAATCCAATATCGGCGACGACGGGATGCCCGTCCGCAGGAAAAACTGCGCGGCCTCGTCGATCGTCTCGTGCTGGCGCAGGCAAACCGAAAGCGGGCTCATCACGTCCCGCGCGCAGACGTTCTGGAAAATGTCGTCGGGTTGCGTGCCTGCGCACGACTTCGCCTCCGAGCCGTCGACCAACGAAGAGTAGCGCACGACGCGGTCGCGGCCCATGCGCTTCGCGCAGAGCAGCGCCTGATCGGCCAAATCGACCAGCACTTCCGAGTCTCGCGTGTCCTCGCGGCACTGCGCCACCCCGAAGCTGCCCGTGACGCGCAGCATTTGGGATCCGACCGGAATCTGAAGCGAGGCCAATTGTTTTCGGGTGCGCTGCGCCCAGCCGGCCGCGTCGATTTCGTTCGTCTCGGGCAGCATGATGCAAAACTCTTCGCCGCCGTACCGGCAGATGGTGTCGCTCGCGCGGCACGAGGCTTCGAGCGATTCCGCAACGGCCTTCAGCACCACGTCGCCGGCCGGATGGCCGTGTACGTCGTTGACCTGCTTGAAGAAGTCGATGTCCAGCATTACGCAGCTTAACGGCAGGTGATGGCGGCGCGAGCGGTGCCATTCCTTGGCCAGCGAGGCATAGAAGCTCCGCTGGGTGAGCAGTCCTGTCAGGGCGTCAGTGCAAGCCGCAAGGCTCAATCGCCGCTCCAACTCGAGGATGCGCGTGCCCGACCGCATCCGAGCGAGTAGCTCGCCCTCGGAGACCGGCTTGCCGAGGAACTCGTCGGCGCCGATGTCCAGCCCGGCGACCAATTCGTCGGGCGCGGATTTGACCGTCAGGAATAGGATGTAGACGTAATGGGGCAACTGCATCTCGCGCACGCGGCGGCACAATTCCAGGCCGTTGATGCGCGGCATCTCCCAGTCGGTGATGACGAAATCCGGACAATCGGCGGCGATCACTTCGAGGGCCTCTTGCCCGTCGCCCACCGATTGGGTCGAGTAGCCGGCCTTTTCGAGCCAGCGGGTCAATAGACGGCGAATGGCGGGATCGTCGTCGCCAACCAGCACCTTATAGTCCGTGGATGCCATGGTCGATTTAAGGGGCTTTCAATGCGCCCCCTCCGTGAATGCCAAGGTATCGGAGCTTCCGACAAAACACTAGCTTGAAGCATGACGCGGGGGGCCGAGAAGCCAAGCCGCCGCGAAAAAATAGCAGACGGGGGTTCCGGTTGTTTGGGGGGTAAACCCTCTGTGGGGTTATTCAAAGCAGTCCGCATGCTGTTTTGCACACCCCCCACCCCATTCGAAAACGGCTTTCGCCTCCATGTTTTTATCGTATTTCCGCAATATCTCGCACTCCTTGCAAGAAAGAAAGGATTGGGCCCATTTCGCTCTCAGCAGCCGAAAGCTGGGAACCCGTTGAGAATCCAGCAACAGCACGGCACGTTTGTCTACAAGGACGAGCCGATTCAGGTAGTCATCGAAGACCCCGTCTTACGCGACTCGCGGGATTCCTACTTGATCCAGGCTGCTGATTGCGCGGCTTTCTTGCTCAAACAAAGCATTGAGCCGTCGTCCTACATGAAACAGCACGGCGGCAACGCTTATCTACGGCGGCTAGAGCCTGTTTTCTGCAAACAGGCGTCGAACAAAGAACCCGAACGGCTTGGAATCGTCCGGCTTTGATGGGCGCAAAAAATGGGGCCCTCGCGGGCCCTGGTGGATCCTACGACCCAGACTTACCTGGGGCTCAGATCCTATTTAAGTCTAGGCTAGTGTAATGATACATAAATCGCGGAACTTATGGGCGGTTTCGGGGTTTCATCCTTATACGGAGGACGAAACCCATGAAACACGCTCGCCAGATCACGCTTACGGATGACGAACGAAGAACGCTCAACCGCTGGACTCGCGGAAGACGGACGCCTGCACGTCTGGTGTTGCGAGCCAAAATCATCTTGCTCGCGGCGGATGGAATGATGAACAAGGACATCGCCGAATCGCTGAAGACCGCTCGCAAAACGGTTTCGCTTTGGCGCACGCGGTTCGCCGAGCGGCGATTGGCCGGTATCGAAAAAGACTCGCCGCGCGGCGGACGGCCACCTGAAGCACGAACACGACTCGCTCGCGCCATCATAACGAAAACCACTCAAGAAAAGCCAATCGACGCGACGCATTGGAGCACGCGAACCTTGGCCAAGGCGTTGGGCACGTCGTCCGCAATGGTGCAGCGCGTTTGGGCGGCCAACAAACTTCAACCGCATCGGACCAAGACGTTCAAGGTTAGCAACGATCCGCATTTTGCGGAGAAGTTGCTGGACGTGGTAGGGTTGTATCTCGATCCGCCCGAACACGCCTTGGTGCTTTGCGCGGACGAAAAGACTTCGATCCAAGCGTTGGACCGGACGCAACGTGGCCTGCCGATTCATCGAGGCCGTTGCGGCACGATGACGGCCGACTACAAGCGGAACGGCACGACCACCTTGTTCGCCGCGATCGACATGGCGGAGGGCAAGCTGATTGGAACGTGCATGGCGAAGCATCGGCACCAGGAGTGGATCAAGTTCTTGCGGCAGATCGACGAGGAAACGCCGTCGGACTTGGACTTGCACGTCATCGTGGACAACTACGCAACTCATAAACATCCGCGAGTGAAGTCGTGGTTGAAACGACATCCTCGGTTCCACGTGCATTTCATTCCGACGAGCAGTTCGTGGCTGAACATGATCGAGCGTTGGTTTCGGGAAATCACGCAGAAGCGATTGCGTCGCGGCACGTTCCGCAGCGTTTCTGAATTGATCGAAGCCATCCA
>CAYMQL010000031.1:3967-6800 GCA_964392255.1 uncultured Planctomycetaceae bacterium
AATCGTTTATCGCAGCCCACAACACGAACCCCCGCCCATTTACCTGGACCGCCAAGGCGGATGACATTCTCGCCAAAATCGAACGTGCCCGAAACGTCCTTCAAAAAACCCCAACAGCGTGAATCACTACACTAGTTCATCGGAAAAAACAAGCCTCATCTTGAGCCACCCGCGCCGCCGATACACCGGCCGACCTCTGGCGGGAATATCCCCCGATTGACAGCCAGTTAGACGCCGGTCAGACTGTATTGTCAAATCTAGGTGGGACTTTGGGTGGGACTCGACATTCCGAAGCAAACCCACCCGAGAATAACCATGAACGCAACTCCTTATACCACAAGCCTTTATAAGCGGAGGGCACGGGGCTCGAACCCGCAACCCCATTACTGGGGCACCACATTTCCAGTGTGGCCGCTAACCATTCGCTTACCCTCCGGAAATCGCTGCATCATTTAGTTTCGTATGCTCTCGGGCGTCCGTCAAGGTGTTACTCGAACGGATCAAGCATGAAATCGTCGATTTCGACCGAGGCACCCTGTTGAAGGAAATTGACGCTTACCAGCAGCCGTGTTTCGCCGCGACGCTTTAGGACCGTGCCCTCGAGCCCGGCGAAGGGACCCTGGCGAACCCTGACCTGTTGGCCGGGTTTCAGGCGGCTTTCGACGGTCAGCGGCGCGCCGGCTGCGATGAGCTGGCGCAGTTGGCGAAGGTCGAATACCAGTTGGTCGGGGTCTTCGACCTTTAAAACGCGCGAAATGCGGTTGGTCGTCAGTGCGCGGACGCGATCTTCCTCTGCACCGTACAAAAACAGGTAGCCGCCGAACAGCGGCATGAACGAGGTCCGCCGCCGACCTCGCGAAACGCTCGTTTTTCTGACCAGCGGCAAGTAGAACGGAATCTGGTATTTGAGCAGTTCTCGCGCGAGCGATTTTTCCTGCCGGGCCTTGGTGTAGAGGGCCATCCATTGCCGATCGGGTACCGCGTCCGGCGCTGCGTCGAGCAGCGTTTCGGGAAAAATGTTCGATTCTTCTTTCAGGATTGGCATGCGCCGAACCACATTTCAATCGCCGGCAAGGCGAAGGCATTGAAAACGCCACATTATAGTCTAGGCGACGCGCGGGCGTCAGAGGCGGCTGCGCGGTCGCGGTCCAAGGCGGAATTTTGTGCAAGTCCGGCCGATTGGAAATGTTGCCAATGCCCCCCCTGTTGTCGATATCGTCTGAAACCAGCGTCTCGTCTCAGAAAAGCGCGCCTGCAGAGTTTGCCTAATCGTTACCACAAGAACAATGGACGCCGGGCGGCACGGGTTTTGGCGGTATTTCGGGTCTCATGGGGTCAATCGAAATTGCGCAATAACCCGATAGGACGATAAAGTGGGCAGCCTGGTTCACCCCGTGCCATTGAAGGATTCAAGAGCCATGAGACGTTATGGATTGATCGTCGGCGTTGTTTTATCGTTTGCCGGGATGCCGCAAGCGGCATTGACGCAGGAGGCCACGCCCGTCTCGTTCAACCTGATCGAGGCCCCGATGCCGGAAGACGTGGGGGCGAAGGCCCCGGCGGCCGAGCAGCAACAAAGCGAGACATATGCGTCGGAGGCATACTATTCCGCCGAACCGGCCAAGCCGTGGACGCTGCCGCAGCCCTGTTTGCTGCAGAACGCCGGCATCAACATGGGCGGCTGGGTGCAGCAGGGCATCACGTACAACGCGTTGCAGCCGAACGATCGGTTCAACGGGCCGATCTGCACGAACGACCGCTCCGGCGAATATCAGTTGAACCAGGCGTGGCTGTACTTCGTGAAGCCCACCAAGACCGACGGCTGCGGCTGGGACCTCGGCGGCCGGATCGACGTGGTCTACGGCACCGACTGGCGTTTCGGACAGAACGTCGGCTTAGAGACCGAGATCGACGACCCCAATAGCTTCTACGGCTTAATCCTGCCGCAGTTCTACATGGAAGTCGCGGTGAACGACCTGACGGTGAAGATGGGCCACTTTGCCACCTTCACCAGCTTGGAAGTGATCCCCGCCCCGCTAAACTTCTTCTATTCGCACAGCCACTTGATGACCTGCGCGTTCGATCCCGTGTTGGTCACCGGTCTCCAGGCCGACTATAAGCTCAACGACAACTGGACGGCGGTCGGCGGATTCAATCGCGGAGGCATGATGTATGAAGACCCGAGCGAAACGCTGAACTTCCTTGGCGGCGTCAAATGGGCCGGCGACGAGAAGCGGGCGAATCTATCTCTGATGATCGAAGCGGGGCCGCAAATCGGCTTCACCGGAGTGAACGACCGCACCAACGTCATCACGGTCTTCACCTATCAGATCACCGATCGTCTGACTTACGGCTCGCAATATACGGCCGGCATCGAGGCCAACGGCTCGATGATTCACCGCGGGCAAGACGCCTCGTGGTACGGCACCGAGCAGTTGTTCACCTACAAGCTGAACGACAAGTGGTCGGCCGGTCTGCGTTATGAATGGGTGCGCGACAACGACGGCTCACGGATTTTCGGCGTCGGCCAGATTCTGGGCACGGCTCGCGGTTGGAACGGCCGGCCGGGCATGGCCGGGGCGTACAACGACCTGAGCCTTGGGTTGAACTGGCGACCGCATCCGAATTGCGTGTTCCGCCCCGAAGTCCGCTGGGACTGGTACGACGGCCAGCCGAACGCTTTCAATGAACTGCCGTTCGGCGACATGCAAAAACGAGAACAGTTCCTGTTCGACATGGACCTGGTCGTGACGTTCTAATTCGGAACGAGAGTAGCGATTTGCGAGGCGCCGGGGCGGCGCCGTACTTGGGCGCCCCTTGCGCCGCCTGCGGC
>CAYMQL010000031.1:6810-9404 GCA_964392255.1 uncultured Planctomycetaceae bacterium
CGGGGCGGCTTGGGCCGCCCCGGTTTTCGTTAGGCGGCGTTCTTGTCCCGCCGCCGGCTCGCCGGTAGAATCACAGGCCGGTTTATATACTACCAATGTTTCTATGCCTGGATGTTACGCGATGACGACTGATGCTGTGTTTCAGACCATGACGCGATACGGCATTGTGCCGGTGGTGGTGCTCGAATCGGCCAAAGCGGCGCTGCCGTTGGCCGACGCACTGCTGGAGGGCGGCCTGCCGCTGATCGAGATTACGTTTCGCACGCCCGCCGCAGCCGAGGCGATCTCGCGGATCAAGCGCCAACGGCCGGAAGTGCTGGTGGGGGCCGGCACGCTGGTGACCCCTGAAAATGTGGACGCGGCGGCAGCCGCCGGCGCTCGGTTCGGCATTGCGCCGGGTCTGAATCCCAAGCGAGTCGAGCAGGCGCATCGCCACGGCATGTTTTTTGTGCCCGGCGTGTCTACGGCAAGCGAAATCGAGCGGGGCTTGGAATTGCAGTGCCCGTTGCTGAAATTCTTTCCGGCCGAGGCTTGCGGGGGCGTTGAGTTGCTCAAGGCCCTTGCGGCGCCCTATGCCCATCTGGGCGTCAAGTTTTTGCCGACCGGCGGCGTGAACGCCGCGAATCTGGGCTGGTATCTGGACATTCCGTCCGTAGCGGCCGTGGCGGGCACTTGGCTCGCGACGAAGGCCGACATTGCCGCCGGCAAGTGGTCTGTGATTTCCGACCGCTGCAAAGAGGCCGTGGAGATTGTGGCCCAAGCCCGCGCCTAGGGACTGTCCCCTCTGCCGTGGACCATGCAAACGTTCGCGAGGGCCGGCGGCTATTTTCCTTGCGAAGCCTCGGGACGCCGCAACGGCCGAAATTGAGGCATTGCACAAGCCGCGTCGCGTACGGCGTCGACCGCTTCCTTGTAAAACGCCTGCTGCGCACGAACTCGCGTCTTTTTTCGGGCGACTCGTTCGTAACTGCCGTCGGGCAGCAAGCGCCATGCCTTAACGTTGTCGGCAAAGTAGATTTTGAGCATTTCGACCAGCCGCCGCCGGTGGTTCGGGTCTGAAACGGGAAACAGCAGTTCGACCCGCTTGCTCAGGTTTCGCTGCATCCAATCGGCGCTGCTCAGATAGACTTCGTCGTGGCCGCCGTTGCCAAAATAAAACACCCGGGCATGCTCTAAAAACCGATCGACGATCGAGCGGACCTCGATGTTTTCCGAAATGCCGCTCAGGCCGGGCCGCAAACAACAAATGCCGCGGACGTTCAACAACACCTTCACGCCGGCCTGGCTGGCGCGATACAACGCCCGGCATATTTCCGGGTCTTGCAGCGAATTGGTTTTGGCCATGATCAGGCCGGGCCGGTCGGGCGTCGAGGCTTGGATTTCCCGCTCGATCAGATCGACGAACCGCTGCCGGAGTCCGAGCGGCGCGACGGCCAGTTTCCGCCAGCCGACGGCCTCGGAACAGCCGGTCAGCAGATTGAACAGCGCGGCGGCGTCGGCGGCGATCTCGCGGTCGCAGGTCAACAGCCCGACGTCGACATACTGCCGTGCGGTGCGATCGTTGTAGTTGCCCGTGGCCAAATGCACATAGCGTTCGATGCGTTGCCCCCGGCGGCGAACGATCAGAAGCGCTTTGGCGTGGGTTTTGAAGCCGGCCACGCCGTAGATCACGTGTACGCCGGCGTTTTCCAAACGCCGCGCCCAGTTGACGTTTCGCCATTCGTCGAACCGGGCTTTCAGCTCGACCAGCGCCGTGACTTCTTTGCCGTTTTGCGCGGCCCGGGCCAGCGCGCCGACCAGCGGCGAATCGCCGCTCGTGCGATAGAGCGTCTGCTTGATGGCGAGGACCTCCGGATCGTCGGCCGCCTGCTCGACGAGCTTAACCACGGGCTCGTAACTCTCGTAAGGGTGCATCAACAGCACGTCGTGGTCGGCAATCGCTTCCCAGAGGTCTTCGGCCCCGATCAAATCGCGCGGGGTTTGCGGGGGCCAGTCGTCAATTTTCAGATGATCGAAGCCGGGCCGATTAATCAGCTCCCAAAGCGCGGCCGGCTCCAAC
Source organism: uncultured Planctomycetaceae bacterium (assembly GCA_964392255.1). GTDB lineage: Bacteria > Planctomycetota > Planctomycetia > Pirellulales > Thermoguttaceae > CAYMQL01. Next base: position 8,870 of record CAYMQL010000031.1, read on the forward strand.
GGGCCGTCCGATTCGTAGACTTCGTCGTCGCCCAGCTTGAGCCACTCGGCCAGGCGGGTTTTCAGCCGCGCGTCGCAACCGGCCGAAATCGTCAGCCGCACCGGCACGCGCCGCCGCCGCGCCAAGACCGCCTCTTCCATCGCGTGCAGCAGGTCGTCGATCTCTTCGTCGTCCTGCACAACGATGTCGGCGTCGCGGGTGATGCGGAAGGCCGCGGCCGCCTCGACCTCGCCCCCGGGAAACAGCGACGATAGATTCGCCGCAATGACGTCGTCGACCTGCGCCAGATCGACGCCCTGTTCGGAAGGCAGCGGCGCCATGCGCGACAACTGGCTCGGAACCGGCACGACCACCAACCGCTCGATCGGCTGTCCTTCGGGCGCCGGCATCCGAATTCGGGCCGCGACGTGAAGCTGCAAGTTCGGCAAAAGCGGCGACGGCGAAAGCTCTTCGACGGCCAACGGCGTGAGAATGGGCTCGATTTCGCGGGCGAAATACGTTTGTAGACACTGCCGTTGCTCATCAGTCCACTGCT
>CAYMQL010000031.1:9414-11872 GCA_964392255.1 uncultured Planctomycetaceae bacterium
GTGCCAGGGCGGTGGATTGCTCTAAACCCTGCATCGCCTGGGCAAAAGCCTGCTGCAGCTGCATATCCGCTCCCGCGGTGTAGATTTGGGTCGTGGTCACCTGGCTATGGCCTAACAACCGCGCCAAGCTCTCCACGGGAAGCCCTTGCTCGGCCAAGCCGGCCAGCACCGCCCGAAGGCCCGCCGAACGCTCGTCGACCATGCGATGGGCGCGGCGGCTGATGGCCGCCAATTGTTCGGCGGCGGTCATTCCGGCGGCGTCGCGACGGCGAACCTTCGCCGCCCGCCGCCGCATCAGCCAAGCCGCCCGCACCAGAAAGAACTCGTCGAGATTCGACGCGACGATGGCCAGAAACTTCAGCCGATCAAGGAGCGGCAGCTCCTCGGAGAGCCCTTCGTCCAGCACGCGCTGGTTGAACTCCAGCCAGCTCAACTCGCGGTTGATATACAGTTCCGGCGATTTCAGGGGATTTTTCGACATGGCGGCTTGGCTTAGACCGGCAGATAATGAATCCGAACGCGATCCTCCGTAACCGAGACCATTGCTCCCTTCGCAAGCTCTTCACGGCAGCTTTGAAGGATTGACCGAATCGCGTCTGCGGCCGAGTCCGCCCGCAAACCCTCAATGCGGAATCGGACGACAGACGGTGCGGATGCATGTCCAAGGACCAAAAAGGCGTGAAAGTCGGCGTCGAGCGTAAAAATCACTCGGTTCTGCCTTCTTGCAAAATGGAGTATCTCGGTATCAATGGCTTCTGCCAAGCCGCATTCACCCGCATGAACCGCATCGATTCCGGCGGCGCGCAAGAGCCCGGCCGCAGATCGCGGTAGTCCTTGATCTAGCAGTACTCTCATGGCGAGGCAGTCAGCGGCATGATTTTGTCGTCAAGATTCGCGGCGGCGAATTCCAATGCCTGCCGGATGTCCTCTTCCTCCAACTCGGGATACTCGCGATGAAGTTCCTGGCGATCGGGATAGAGGGCCACGGTCTCCACAACTCGCCGCACCGTAAGTCGCATGTTGCGGATGCACGGCTGCCCGTTGAGTCTCGCGGGATCGCAGGTAATTCGATCATATTTCATCGCTATTGCTCCAACTCAATTGATTTTACGCAGTAAACCGAACTGCGGCCATGGGGCGGGCTACGCCTCTTCCAGCCTGATTTTCACGCCGAATATGTCCTCGAACAGGTCGCCTTTGTTCTCGACCGCGCGTTGCTCGAGCAGCACGTCGCGGCCGCGGGGCAACAAAACGATCAGGTCGTCGCCCTGCCGCTGAAATTGAATTTCGGCCGCACGCCGGCGGTGGCCGCGAATCATCGCGTCGGCCACGCGCAGCAGCGCCGCCAGTTTGCTGACGATCACCCGCGACTCGCGCTGCAAGGCCATATAGGCCGGGTGCGACGGCCGGGGCACGCTGCGGCGATGGTATCGGGCAATCTGCGCCGCCAGCGCGATCTCGGTCCGTTTCAGCCCAAATATCTCGGCGTTGGCGATCAGATATTCGCTGTGTTTGTGATGGGCGCGGCTGCTGACAAAACCGCCCACCTCGTGCAACAAAGCGGCCACGCGCAACAACAGCCGGTGACGCGAACTCAGCCCGTGGTCCGGCTGATACAAATCGAACAGCCGCACGGCCGCCTCGGCGACGTTTTCCGCGTGGTCCAAGTCGACGCAATACTTCTCGGCAATCGCCATGGCCGAATGAATCACTCCCTGCAACAGCGACTCGTCCTCCTGGCCGGTCACTTCGCGGGCCAGCTCGAGCAACAGGCCGTCGCGCATCGACACGTGCGAGACGATCATCTGCCGGGCCTGCGTCTTTTGCAGAAGGCTTTGATACACCAACAGCGCCGGATTGAGCGTCTCGGCCTCGGCAAAAGGCAGCCCGAACCGTTTTGACAATTGTTCCGGAGCATAGCGTTCGCAGCGGCCGACCAACTTGTCGAAGGCCGCCGGGTCGATCACGGCCAGATCGGCCGATTCGGTCGGCTCGCCGATTTCGCGTGCGGCGAAGCGGGCGTCGCCGCCGACCGCCACGAACGAATCCACTTCGGCCAACGAAACGCTCTGAAGCGTGGCCAGCACGTTGGCGATGTGCAGCCGCAACAAATGGGCCGACCGTTCCGGCGATTCCTCGCTGGTCGAAAAAACCTCTTGAAGCCGGATCGATCCAAGCCGCAGGCTTTGCGCGGTGGCGATATCGCCGTTTTCCAACAGCGTCAACAAGGTGCTGCCTCCGCCCACGTCGGCGATCAGCGTCTGACGCTCATTGACGCCCAGGGCGTCGCCGACCGCGCGCCGAACGGCCGACACCGTCAGCCGGCTCTCCTCCGAGGTGTCGATCACCTCGATGTTCAGCCGCGTGGCCATGAAGGCGCGGTCGAGAAACGTGTCGCCGTTGGTCGCTTCGCGAACGGCGGTGGTGGCCACCGCGCGGACCCGCTCGACCTTGTACA
>CAYMQL010000032.1:0-11810 GCA_964392255.1 uncultured Planctomycetaceae bacterium
CATCACCAGTGCCCCAAATGCAAGACAATTTACGAGGGTGAGCCGTATGACGACGTGCTTTTTGCACGCGTTCATCGAAACAACCTCGACAACATGGCTTGTGCGGCTTGGGCCTGGGCAATTACCCAAGACCGCAAGTACGCCCGCTTCGCCGCCGACGTCTTGCTTGGCTATGCGCAGCGATATCGACGATATCCCTACCATACCTCTCAACCGAACGCCAAACCGGGACCGCAGGGCGGACACATCGCCGAGCAAACACTTGACGAAGCAAGCTTGATGGCCGCCCAAATCGCACCGGCCTACGACCTGATCCACGATTCCGGCGTTCTATCGGCAGCCGATCACGAGTCCATACGGTCGGGCCTGATCCTGCCCATGCTGGAGAACATCAGTAAGAATAAGACCGGGAAAAACAACTGGCAGACGTATCACAATGCCGCAATGCTGGTTGGCGGCGCCGTCCTCGGCGATGATCGGTGGATCAAAAGGGCGATCGCCGATCCGAAGAACGGATTCGCCTATCAGATGGGCGTGTCCGTGACCGACGACGGCATGTGGTACGAGAACAGTTGGGGATATCACCGCTATACGCTCAAGGCCATGACGATTCTGGCGGAATCGTCGCGGCGGCTCGGCATGAACCTATACAGTCATCCCGCGCTGAAGAAAATGTTTCTGGTCCCAATGCAATATGCCATGCCTGACGGCTCGCTGCCGCGATTCGGCGACGATGCGCATTGCACGGTCCGCAGTTTCGCCGGCGATTTGGAGTATGCTTGGAACGCCTATCGTGATCCGGCGATGCTGCCGTTTCTTAATGAGCAGCCCACCTGGGATTCGGTGATGATGGGCCGAACCATTCGCCGCCGGCCCTCGCCGCCGCCGCTCAAAAGTGCGGTTTTTCCGGCGGCAGGCCACGCCGTCTTGCGCACCAAAGGCAAAGCGGGACTGGCCTGCGCGGTCACCTTCGGACCCTATGGCGGATTCCACGGCCACTTCGATAAGTTGAGCTTCGTGTTCTTCGGCCATGGCCAAGAACTGGCCGTTGACCCCGGCCGCGCTCGAAGTCAGGCCTATCGACTGCCCATTCACAACAATTGGTATAAGGCCACACTTAGCCACAACACCGTTTTGGTCGATCGAAAGTCGCAAGCGCCGGCCGCCGGACAATTGGAATCCTTTACAACAAATAATCGCTTTTCTGCCGTCGTCGCCAACTGCACGCAGGCCTATCCGGGCATTCGCCATCGCCGAATGCTTTGCCAAACGCCATCCTATTTGTTGGTTTTCGACGAACTCGCTGGAACGAGTGAACATGCCTTCGACTGGGTCTATCACAATCGCGGGAAAACCGTGGAATGCGATGCGGCCCAAGAGTCCGTGAAATTGGAGAAGGCGTTTCCCGGCTCGGAATACTTGCAAAACGTTCGAACCGGTTCGACCGATGAGCCGATCCGCGTGAAATTCGCAGGCGATGCGGTTGCCTCGCATTTGTTGTTGAATGGCGCAAGGGGCACGGAAATCCTTACGGCCGACGGACCAAACGAGTCGGTGCTCGATCGCGTGCCAATGCTAATGGCGACGCGCCGCGGCCAATCCGCCAAATTTGTTGCCCTGCTCGAACCGGTCGTCGAAAAGAAGTCGCCGACGGTTTCAAAAGTTCAGTACAGCGACTCCGGCGAAAACATCCGAATCCTCGTTTCCCGCGGCACAACGGTAGATTGCTTCGAGATCCGGCCCGACGGCGAGGTTTTGCTTATCGAGATTTGAACCGCGGCGTCAGTCGGACCACTCGGCCGGCGTGCGGTTCCAGCGATGCTTGCGCAATTCTGCGAGCAATTCCGGGGGCAGCGGCCGGCCGTCGCCGGCGGCCAGGTTTTCGCGGACGTGCCGCTCGCTGCGCATGCCGGGGATGATCGTGCCGACGCTGGGCTCGGCCAGAATCCATCGCAAGGCCATTTCGGGCAGCGTCATGCCGCGGGGGACCAGCGGCCTTAGCCGTTCGGCCCGCTCGACGCTTTGGGCGAGATTCTGCGGCCCAAAATACGTGTTGCGCCAATCGCCCTTCGGCCAACGCGAATCGCGCGTGAGCGTTCCGGTCAGCGTGCCCTCGTCAAACGGCACCCGGGCGATGACGCCGACGTTCAATTCTCGGCACATGGGGAACAGTTCGTCCTCGGGCGACTGGTCGAAGATGTTGTAGATCACCTGGACGGCGTCGATCAGTCCGGTTCGCAACGCCTCGACCACGTTGGTCGGCTCCCAGCGGTTGATGCTGATGCCGACGGCTCGGATCATTCCCTGGCTTTTCAAATCGTCGACGGCCCGCTGCCAGCGTTCGTCGCGTGCCCAGGCATCTTCCCAAACGTGGAACTGCTGTAAATCGACGCAGTCGAGCCCCAGGTTTTCGAGACTGGTTTCGGTGCATGCCCGAATGTAGTCGGGCGGAAAGACGTCGGCCAGCCGCGAATCGCGGCGCGAGGGCCAGCGATGGTCTTTTGGCGGGATTTTTGTCGCCGCATAGAGCGTTTGGCCTCGGCGGCTGCGTAAGATTTGGCCCAACAGGCGTTCGCTGCGTCCGTTGCCGTAGGCCAAGGCGGTGTCGAAAAAGTTGCAGCCCAACTCGACGGCGGCGTCCAACGCCCGCAGCGACTGCTCGTCGTCCGAGCCGGTCCAGCCGCCGATGCCCCAGGTGCCGTAGCCGATTTCGCTCACTTGCCAACCCGTTCGGCCGAAAGTGCGGTAGTTCATGGCGTTGTCCTTTTGTTATAGACCGTAAACTTCGCCGTATGGACCACGCCACGATACCGGATCGTTCGCGGATCGCAAGGCGGACTCTGCGCAATGCAACAATTATGTCGCCGGCGGCGGGGAAACTGTGTGAATTCCCGGGGGGATCGGTCGTCATCTGGGGTCGCCAGTTTTCCGGCCGGCCGATATAATACGGCGTTTTGGTTTGAAATCGAGCTTTTTTCGCAGCAGAAGGTTGGTATGAGCCAGGTTGAAACTGCCCCGCAAAAAGTGCCGCAAATGCCTACTGCGTTTGGACTTACGGCCGAGAATTTATACGATAAGTGCGTTTCGTTGGCCCGCAACTTGTGGTGGAGCTGGCACGCCGAGGTCATTAACCTCTTCCGCGACCTCGATCCGATCCGCTGGCGGCAACTGGACCATAATCCGATTGCCTTGCTGGCGGAGTTTACACCGGAGCGGCTCGAGATGCGGGCGTCGGAGTTGGTGCTTTACAGCCGGATCAACCAGGCCTATCGCCGACTGAAGTAATATATGTCCGAGACGCCCCCGTGGGGCCGCACCCATGCCGGCGTGCTGGGCTCGAAGCCGGTCGCCTACTTCTCGTTGGAGTTCGGCGTCCACGAGTCGGTGCCGGTCTACTCGGGCGGCTTGGGCGTTCTTTCGGGCGACCACATCAAGAGCGCCAGCGGGCTAGGCGTGCCGCTGGTGGCCATCGGCCTGTTTTACGACCAGGGCTATTTCAAGCAGCATCTCGACATCAACGGCTGGCAGAACGAAGAGTATTTGGACACCAAGGTCGAGAATCTGCCGATGGAGCCCGCGCTGGGCCTCGACGGCAAGCCGATCACCGTGCGGATCGACACTCGCACCGGCAAGCTGCTGGCGAAGGTGTGGCTGATGCGCGTCGGCAGGGTCAACCTGTACCTGTTGGACTGCGACGTGCCCGGCAATAGCCCCGAGGATCGCGAACTGACCGCAAGACTTTACGGCGGCGACAACCGCACGCGGGTGCGTCAGGAATTGGTGGCCGGCGTCGGCGGGATGAGGGCCCTCAGGGCGCTTGGCATATCGCCGGGCGTGTATCATCTGAACGAGGGGCACAGCGCGTTTGCGACGTTGGAAGCCATCCGCACGCGGATGAAGGACGACGGCATGAGTTTCGACGCGGCCCTGCGCGAAGTGGCCCAGCATACGGTGTTTACGACGCACACGCCCGTGCCCGCCGGACACGACCGCTTCGACCGCAATCTGATTGAAGAGCATCTCGGGCCGTTGCGCGACGAACTGGGCATTTCAACCGAGCAGTTAATGGGAATCGGCCGGGTCGAGCCGCAAAACGAGCACGAAACATTCTGCATGACCGTGTTGGGATTAAAACTTTCGCGCAGGGCCAACGCCGTCAGCAATTTGCACGGGCATGTGTCGCGCCGCATGTGGGCGCATCTGTGGCCGTGGCGCGTCGAAGAAGAAATCCCCATCGGGCACATCACCAACGGCGTGCATATCCAAAGCTGGCTCGCCTGGCAGATGCAGCAGCTTTACGACCGCTACTTTCCGGCCAACTGGATGCGCCGGATGGGCGAGCCCGACGTGTGGCAGATGATTTACGAGATCGATCCGGGCGAATTGTGGGAAACGCACTACGCCTTGAAGAATTTGCTGTTGGCGTTCGTGCGGCGTCGGGTTAGCCGGCAATGCCGCCGCCGCGGCGAAAACGACGACGCGGTCGAGGCGGCCCGTAACATTCTTGATCCGAGCATTCTGACCCTGGGTTTCGGCCGCCGGTTCGCCACGTATAAGCGCGCGGCGATGATCATGAGCGATCTCGACCGACTGGCCACGATGGTCAACGACCCCGAGCGGCCGATGCAGATCATCTTCGCCGGCAAGGCGCACCCGGCCGACGAGCCGGGCAAGCAATTGATCCAGCGCATCGCCAATTTGCGGCACGATCCCCGATTTGCCAGCCGAATCGCCTTCGTCGAGGATTACGACATCAACGTCTGCCGGCATTTGATCCAAGGCGTCGACGTGTGGATGAACAATCCGCGGCGTCCGTTGGAGGCCTCGGGCACCAGCGGCCAAAAAGCCGTGCTCAACGGGGCGCTGAATCTGTCGATTCTCGACGGGTGGTGGGCCGAAGCCTACGACGGCTCGAACGGGTTCGCCATCAGCCAGGGCGCCTCGCACGTCGACGACCGCGTGACCGACGCCCGCGACGCCGCCGACCTGTATCGCGTGTTGTCCGAAGAGGTGATTCCGCTTTACTACGATCGCGACATCGACGGCCTGCCGCGGCATTGGATTCGGCGGATGATGAACTCGATTAGTTCGCTGGCGTGGCGATTCAGCGCCGACCGCATGGTGGCCGACTACGTGCATCACACCTATCTGCCGGCCGCCGGCGGGTTGAGCTGCGATATGGGCGTCCGATAGTCCAGGCCAACGCGCGGGTTGCGGACCCCAATTCTTGACCTACACATGATATAGCCGTATAATGTGTATAGTTGCGTAGCTGAAAGGCGGTTGCTATGGGTCGAACGAATATTGTACTCGACGACGCGCTGGTGGCCAAATGTCAACAGTCGACCGGCATCAAAACGCGCCGAGGATTGATCAACCACGCCCTCGAAGAATTGCTGCGGCACGATCGTCAGAAGAAAGTGCTCGAATTGAAGGGAACGATTCGTTGGGAAGGCGATCTTGCCGCATGGCGCAAGAAGCGGGGTTGAGCATGGTGCTTGTCGACACCACGGTTTGGATTGACTTCTTCGGCGGAAAGTCGACGCCCGAAGTCCGCGAACTGGAACGATTGTTGCAGGAAGGCGAAGACCTCTGCACGTGCGGAGTCATCTTAACGGAAGTTCTGCAAGGCATTCGCGAGGATGCCGATTATCGAAGGACGTTGACGCGATTCGACGCGTTTTTGTTTCTTCCCATGAGCCGCCAAACCTTCTTGGCCGCGGCGGACATTTATCGTTCGCTTCGTCGCCGAGGCGTCACCATACGGAAAAGCGTCGACTGCATGATCGCCGCCGTGGCAAGGGAACATGGCGCAGCGCTCTTGCACCACGACCGCGATTTTGATTCGATCGAAACGCATTGCGGACTTCCTGTCGTCAGGGCACGGCCAGCCAGCCGGGCCCGGCGTCGGCCGGACGTTCGCAAGTGATTGCGATTCGTCCCGAGCCTGCACTGTCCACTGACCACTGACCACTGCCCACTTATGAACGTCTTCGTCCTAATCGGCCACCAGAAACAAGGTAGCTTTTGCCACGCGATTGCCGCGACGGCGGTCGAGGAACTGCAAGCGGCGGGCCACGAGGTCGTTTACCACGATCTCTACGCCGAGCGGTTCGATCCGATTTTGCCGCACGAGGAAATCCCCAAGGGCGCGCCGCTCGATCCGGTCGTCGAGCGGCATTGCCGCGAGGTCGCGGCGGCCGACGGCTATCTGATCGTGCATCCGAACTGGTGGGCGATGCCGCCGGCGATTCTCAAAGGCTGGCTCGACCGCGTCATGCGGCAGGGCGTGGCCTATCAATTCGGCCCTGGCGGCGTCGAAAAGCTGCTGGCCGGACGCAAGGCCGTCGTTTTCACAACATCGAACACGCCGCGCGACGACGAGTTGCGTCTGTACGGCGACCCGCTGGAAAACCTGTGGCGCAATTGCATTTTCGACCTTTGCGGGGTGACCGATTTCGTGCGGTGCAACTTCGAATCGATCATCCTCAGCACGCCCGACCAACGGCGGCAGTGGCTCGACCAAGTCCGCGAGATCGTCCGGCGTGGTTTTCCGGCAGCTTGAAGCAGTCTATTCCGGCAGTGCAGCGGCCGGCGGCAGTTGCGGCATTATTTACGCGACCGTCAATAAACCGAGGGGAAAAACGATATCAGATCAGCCGCCCTCGTCCCTCTCCCCTCGTCCCTCGCCCCTTATGTATGATAGTCGGCGTTGAGCCGGACATACTCGGCCGTCAGGTCGGCGGTCCAGAAGCGACGTTGGGCCGTGCCCTCGCTGAATTGAAGCTGGATCAGCGTGTCGCGATTGTCGCGGATCGAGCTGGAGACCTCGCGGCCGTCGAACTCGACCGGGGCCCCGTTTTGGTAGAGCAGAAATCCGTTCAGGTGCAGCGTCACGCCGTTGGGATCGAACGGGACGCCGGCATAGCCCGCGGCCGAGACGATGCGTCCCCAGTTGGGATCGGCCCCACACAGCGCGGTTTTGACCAGGGGGCTGTTGGCTACGGTTTTGGCGATGGCCAGCGCGGATTCTCGCGTGGCGCAGCCGGTGATGTCGATTGTGACCAGGTGCGTGGCCCCTTCGCCATCGCCGGCGATGGCTTTGGCCAGATCGACGCAGACCTCGTCGAGCGCGGTCTGGAACTGGGCCAGGTCGTCGCCCGCTAGGGGATCGCCGCCGGCGGCGCCGTTGGCCAGCAGCAGCACGGTGTCGTTGGTGCTCATGTGCCCATCGACGCTCATGCAGTTAAAGCTGTCGTTGGTCGCGGCAGAAAGCGCGGCCTGGGCGGCAGCCGGCACGAGCGGGGCGTCGGTCATAATCAGGGCCAGCATGGTGGCCATGTTCGGGCCCATCATCGCGGCCCCCTTGGCCATGCCAGTAATCTGGATCTCGCGTCCGCCGATCGAAAGCGTCCGGCCGGCGAGTTTGTGGATCGTGTCGGTGGTCAACATGCCCCGGGCGGCGGCGATCAGCGAAGTTTCGCTCCGGCCGAGCTTGACGGCGGCGGCGGCGATGCCCTGGGCCACGCGATCCATCGGCAAAAAGCTGCCGATCACGCCGGTCGAGAGCACCAGGGCCTGGTCGGGCTCGGCCGCGCACGCGCCGGCGGCAAGCCGAGCCATCTGTTCCGCGTCGCGCAGGCCGCGCTCGCCCGTACAGGCGTTGGCCACGCCCGAGCAAATCGCCACGGCCCGAATCCGATCGCTTGGCGTGCGGCTGCGGTCGAGCGTGACCGGCGCGGCACAGACAAGGTTCTGCGTATACACGCCCGCGGCGCTGGCCGGAGCGTCCGACATAACCAGCGTGAGGTCTTGTTTGCGCGGATCGCGTTTAATCCGGCAGTGAACGCCCGCCAGCGAAAAACCCTTGGGAACGGAAATGGCCATTCGATTATTCTCCGAAGCAAAATTCCATCGTCGGGTGCGTAAAACAAACTTAAATACTTGTTTGACCCTAGCCGGGAGCTAACAGCTCTCGGAAAGTGCGTGAATCTCTCGTTATTCTCCGGGAGCTGTTAGCTCCCGGCTATTACTGTTAGCTCCGGGCTATTGCTGTTAGCTCCCGGCTATTCTCTACATTGCTGATGCAACGCCGCGTTGTCTACAGCGCCGTGGTTTCCGGATAGCCGTACATCAAATTGAAGTTCTGGACGGCCGCCCCGGAAGCGCCCTTGATCAAATTGTCGATGCAGCCGAAGCACACGACGCGGCCGCGAACCACGCGGGCCGTAATGTCGCAGAAGTTCGTGCCCATCGAGTCCTTCGTGCCCGGAAAATGATCGACCACGCGGACAAACGGCTCGTCGGCGTAAAAATCGCGAATCGTCTGCAACACCTGTTCTTCGCTCACGTTGGTCGTCGGCTGGGCGTAGGCCGTCGTGAGGATGCCGCGATCCATGGGGACCAGATGCGGCGAAAAAACCACTTCGACCGCCGTGCCCGACGCCGTGCTGAGCACCTGGTCGATCTCGGGCGTGTGGCGGTGCCGGCCGACGTTGTAGGCCGAGATGCTTTCGTTGCACTCGGGGTAGTGGGTCGTCAGTTTCAGCGTGCGGCCCGCGCCCGAAACGCCGCTCTTCGAGTCGACGATGATCGATTTCGGCTCAATCAGCCCAGCCTTCAACAACGGAGCCAACGGCAGGATGGCCGACGTGGGATAGCAGCCGGGATTGGCCACGAGCCGGGCCGGCGAAATCTGATCGCGGAACAACTCCGGCAGCCCGTAGACGACCTTGCCCAACCGGCCGGGGTCGGCGTGTTTCTGGCCGTACCACTGGTTGTACACGTCGGGATCGCTGAGCCGATAGTCGGCGCTGAAATCGACCACGCGACTGCCGGCGTCGAGCAGCGCGGGAATGACCGACGCGCTGGCCCCGTGGGGCAGGCAGCTAAAAACGCACTCGGCCCGGGCCGCGACCTCGGCCGGCGTCAGGTCTTCGAGCCGGAGGTCGACCCGGCCGGTCAGCGACGGGTGGATCATGGCGATGTGCGGCTGACCTTCCTGGCGGCTGGTGACGGCCACAATCTCGGCCTCGCTGTGGCGAAGCAGGATTTTAATCAGTTCGACGGCCGTATAGCCGGTCGCGCCGAGGATAGCGATGCGTGTCATGGCTTTTCCAGGGGTACGAAGCGAAACCTTGTAGTGTAGAACGAAGGTTCCCGGCCGCCAAGGGGGCGGCCCGCTTCGGGATTTTCGCCGCTTGCCTCGCGGCGTCGGTCGCCGATCTCGGAACGGAAGCCCCTGGGAGTGATTGGCGCCAAACCTGGGGACTGTACGCGGCAAAGGGGGCAGTCCCATTTTCGCTGACACGAAACTTGGGACAGTCCCCCAAACCTTCCGGTTTGTTCCGATTTTGATGTCTGGCTCGAGTTTTCCGGCTGGGTAAACCGATATAGGGAGGCAGATCGGCCGGGGAGACGGTGTATTCGCACCCGGCCCCGGCAGCGAACGCATCCGACCAGTCCTTGGCAACTCGACCTTAGTTCTTACGAAAGAAGAACTTACGTCAAAGCTTGCCGCCTCGGGTGCGGAAGATGCTTGTAAGTTGTTTGAAAATAAGCACTTGTATGATAACTGCTTGGGCGATGTTGTCCCGAGCTTCGGCGGGCGGTCCGCTTTGTCGCGGCGCGTTGTTCGGCCCGGTTAGGCGGGTTGCCCTTGACACTACTCTTTGTGCCACCTACACTTGGAGCAGCACGAGGTTGCGGAAAGTGGTTTCCTTCGCGCAAGCCCGCGGCGACTTTCTCAAAGGAGAATCGAGTCGTGACCAAAAAAGAAATCGTCCGAACCATTTCGGAAGAAATCGGATTGACCCAGTTGCAGACGAAGGAGATCGTTCAAAAGACCTTCGACGCGATCATCGAGACGCTGGTGGCGGAGCATCGGATCGAGCTTCGCAACTTTGGCGTGTTTGAGGTGAAGCGTCGAGCCCCCCGCAAGGCCCGCAACCCACGCACCGGCGACAAGGTGTTCGTGCCCGAAAAATACGTCGTGACGTTCAAGCCCGGCAAGGAAATGGAAGAGCGCGTCAAGGAGTTGGAGCGTCAGGCCGCAGCGGCGGCGCGTGCTGCCCGGGGTAAGACGCCCGGCAAGGACGCGGCGCCTCAACCGCTTGGTGCAGCAGCCGGCTACGATGCCGAATCGCCGCCGTCCTAGAGCCCGGGCCGCATCGGCCAAACGTATTTGTCGCTTGTCGTCGAAGTCTTATCGCGTTTGTTTTCGTCGTCGAATCTGTGCAACGAAAGTTTATTCGCCCCACGGTCCTGAGCGAACGGCCGCGGCGCGACATCATGCTTGGAGCATGAGAAGACACTGTATCACGGAGGATGGTTCCATGCGCAATCTGCTAATGGCGTTGACGTGCGGCCTGTTGGTTAGCACGGCGATCGGGTGCATGATCCCCGCGTATTCGGGAGATCCCGCCCGGCGTACGCAGGAATTGATGTTTACGTCCGAGAATTTGCGTCTGTTCCTGGACGATTGGGAACGGATTTGGTTCTTGGACCAGCCGAGCCACTGCACGCCTTATCGCACGCACGGCGGCATTATTTAGCCGAGGCCGGGCTTAGGATAGGACGCGCGTTGCGGCGGTTTAGCCGTAGGGCATACGGCACAGCCAAGAGGCCTGTGCTGCGCTGTGTTTGTTCAATGTCCTATCGGCGGAAATTGACACATCGGGGACTGAACCGTTACACTAGCGGTTCGGTCCCTTTTTTTATTTTTGCCGTGCGGTCCGACGACCGCCGCCCCATCGTATGACCGTGAATCCCGCCAGCGTCCGACTCGACGTGCAACTGGGCCGCCTGCGCCTGGCGAATCCGATTTTGGCGGCGTCGGGCACGTTCGGGTACGCCCGCGAAATGGCGGGGTTTGTCGATCTGTCGCGACTCGGCGGGATCGTGCCGAAAACGATTACGCAGATGCCTCGGCAGGGCAATCCGCCGCCGCGGACGGTGGAAACCACCGGCGGCATGCTCAATTCGATCGGGCTGGACAACGACGGCATCGAGGCCTTCATCGAACGGCAGTTGCCGTATCTGGCCTCGCTCAAGACCGCCATCATCGTGAGCATCGCCGGCAAGACGGCCGAGGAGTTTATCGGACTGGCCGCACGGCTCGACGGGCAGCCGGGCGTTTCGGCGCTCGAGTTGAACATGTCTTGCCCCAACGTCAGCGGCGGGGTGGATTTCGGCACGAATCCCGAGATGTGCGAGAAGGTGGTGGCCGGCGTGCGCCGGGCGTGTGGGCTGCCGTTGCTGGCCAAATTGACGCCGAACGTAACCGACGTTGCGTCGATCGCCCGGGCCGCCGAAGCCGGAGGGGCCGATGCACTGTCGCTGATCAACACGGCGTTGGGCATGGCCGTCGATTGGCGTCGCCGCCGGCCAATACTGGGCAACGTGCTCGGCGGGCTGAGCGGGCCGGCCATCAAGCCGATCGCCCTCCGCGTCGTTTATCAGGTAGCCCGGGCCGTCCAAATTCCGTTGGTGGGCATTGGCGGCATCGCAACGGTGGACGATGTGATGGAGTTCCTCGTGACCGGGGCAACGGCCGTGCAGATTGGCACGGCGAATTTTTACAATCCAAAGGCCTCGATGCAGATTCTCGACGCCTTGCCCGGCGCGTTGGCCCAAATCGGGGCCCGCTCGGTCGGCGAAGCGGCGGGAAGCTTGGAAGTATGATTGTTGATCGAGGGCAACAATCAACAATCAACAATCATCAATCAACAATCATCAATCCCATGCGTGTTCTTTCCGGCATACAACCGACGGGCCGATTTCACTGGGGCAACTACTTCGGCGCGATCCGG
>CAYMQL010000033.1:0-11808 GCA_964392255.1 uncultured Planctomycetaceae bacterium
ACCGCCGCGCTGCTCGGCGTCGGGGCGGCCAACTTGATGGTCGTCGTCGATCCGGCGATCGTCTTGCTCGGCGGGGCAATGACTTTCGGCGGCCGGAACCGCGAACTCGGACGCCGCTTCCTCGGCAAAGTTCAAGAGAAGGTTCAGCAACTTGTCTGGCCCGTTCTGGCGCGCGAAACGGCGATCGACTTTGCAACTCTCGGCGGCGACGCCGGCTATATCGGGGCCGCCGGAGTGGCGCGGTTGGATTATCTTCGCCAGAAACGGTCCTGACCGGCGTTTTTCGTGCCGTAAGCGTTCATTCGGCGATCCGCTTACACATGCGGCAAAATTAGTTTCTGTTGCGGAAAGCTCAAAATCCGTAGGGTGCGTGCTTGCACGCACCTGATTATACGGCAACTCCATATCGGTGCGTGCAAGCACGCACCCTACCAAGGCTCCGCCCCGCGGATGCGGAATTTGCGGCAAGAAATGAGGCATTTTTCTCTTTGTGCAGCGCGATGCCGATCGAGAATACCTACCGCATGGGGGGTATTGGGTTTGCTCAAGCGCAACACATCGCCAAATGCATGCAATTGCCGGCAGCCGCCTCTTTCCCAGTGGCATTCTTCGATGAGATATGGCATACTAAAGGCTGGCGTGCCGAGGGGGCCCGCCAACCGTGAGACCGCTGGACGAAACGCGGCTTGCGGGCTCATTGCAGGAACTTGCGGAACGGTTCGGTAGACAGCGACACGTTGTGGCGACACTCGCCCTTGATGAGACCCTGAAATATTGGGGGCGGAGGCCGTTGTCGGCTGGCGTTAGAACCGAAAATCGGAGGGAATGCCCGGCATTATGGGGAAGCAAAAAAAAAGCGACTGGATTCAGAATAACCCGACCCTGATCATCGTTGCTGCAGCTTGTGTGATTCTGCTGGCAGGGTTGCTCATTATTGGTTTGGCCTCCGGTTGGTTTAGCGGCGGCGAGCGGCAAACTGCGGCCACTGCGCCGCCGGCCGCGTCTCCAGCGCCGCCAGCCGCCGCCTCTACGAAGACCGCGCCAACGCAGCCCAGTAAGACG
Source organism: uncultured Planctomycetaceae bacterium (assembly GCA_964392255.1). Lineage (GTDB taxonomy): Bacteria > Planctomycetota > Planctomycetia > Pirellulales > Thermoguttaceae > CAYMQL01. The sequence continues at coordinate 1,063 of CAYMQL010000033.1, forward strand.
CCGCCGGTTGCGACCCCGCCGAGCAAGACGCCTCCGATTGCAACGCCGCCGGCCAAGAAGCCGGAGACGACGGTTTTAGTGAATTCGGCTTTAAAAGCGCCGGCCGCCGCCGCGCCTTCGTCGAAGAAAAAGGAAGAGACCAAGCCCGCGACGTTGCTGCCCTTGTCCGACGACGTTTCCAAGTGGAAGAAAGAAGACTACTTCCGTGCGCGGCGAGAGAATCACCCCAGACTGCCGCTGGCGGTCACGCGGCTGGGCGAAAAGTTTCGCGGCAGCGATGAGGCCGCCCAAGGCCTGACCGAGTTGCTAAAACCGGTGCCCTTGAAAGACCGCGTGCCATCGCCGGCGGGCGCGTCGGCAAACGGCGCCTCGGCGGCTTCGCCGTCTAAAACTCCCGTACATGTGCAACCGATGGATCCCGACATAAGCCCCGAGATGGCCGCATACATGGCCTCGGGCGCAGAAGAGACCCCCGACGTCGCGGTGGTCGCCCAGCCCAATCAGCCGACGCCCCCGGACATCAAAGACACCATACACTCTCAGGCCGACTTGACGCGGCTGGTGCGTATTATTATCGCCGCGCTGGGCGAGAACGGAACCAATCGGGCCCGCGCAACCCTGGAGCAGGTGCTTGCCGGCTCGCTGACGACCGACGACGACAAGGCGGCCGTCGAGGCTACGCTCGATACCTTGGTCTCGCATCCTTGCGAGGAGAACAATCTTCTGCTGTTGCGCGTTTTGTTGTCGCCGGAAGAAATTCGTCCGACCGAACGACAAGGGGCATGGCCCGCCAGAGACCTGCGCGTCAAGGCGTTCGAGCTGATCCGGTCGTCCGCTTCGTCCGAGATGCGGGCGAAATTGGCCGAATCGCTGGCCGATCGCCTCGTGCGTCTAGCGCCGAACGACCCGATTCGCGTGTTTCTGCTAGCAGCCGATCCTCAGAATTGCAGCGCGCAAATGGTGCTGTATGAAAAGGCTACGCTGACCAAAGAGATGCGGACCGAGATCGAAAAGCAATTGACGGCCTACAGCGCCATGGCCTTGGGGCAGATGCTCGAATTGGCCCACGAAGGCCGCAACAACCAGACTCGCCCTAACGCTTCCTATTTCTCGGGTGCTGATGATCCAGGGCCCGGCAGCCGCGGGCGTTCGGTTCTGAATACGTCGGCCTTCAACGCCGCGGAAATTGCGCCCGGCGTAGCTTCCTTGTTGTGGTCCGAAAAGTGGCGCAACCTGATCGAGCCTTTGCTGGCTAAAATGCCGAATCTGGAAAAGCAGCCGGATTTAGTGCTGCTTGCCGCCACCATTCCGCAAGACTCGACCCGCGCCACGCTCACCCGATTGTTGAAAAAACGCTGGCAAGACGGTCCCGAAGTTCTAGACCCGGACGCCATTGTCAACCAAATTACGGATCCCGGTCTGTTGGTATTGGTCAAGTTGACGACCTCGCGCCGACAACCCAAGAACGGCGGAGGGATTGGCGGAATGCGCAGCGCACGGAGCCGCTCTTATTTTGCGCCGTCGGCGAACGTTCGGACCGGCGACGCGATGAATCCGGCCCAACGGAAGGAAAAAGCCGAACAGGACTGGTTCGACCTTTCCGACAATCTGGCGACCGTTTGGTGTCAGCGGTTCCTGGCCGTCGCGCAGGCGCGGGAGCGCGCCGTGGCCGAGTCGGGCAATCTGGCCGCCGACGTTGCGCCGAAACTGCCCGTCGACTTCGAATTGGACAGCGGCACGCGCGTCATCTCTTCGTGCAGCCTGTACTGGCCTGAGTCGGCGCCGCCGGCCATGTCCGATCCAAAGCCCAACCAATTGGAAATCCATTATATTCGCGCGGAACAGACCGGCCGTCCGAAAAGGGTGCTCTCCTTCTACGGGCGGCAGGCCCAATCGCGCGATCTGCACGAAATGGATGACTTTGTCTGGGTCGACGGCATTCGGATGGTGCCGCAGAGCGGACGGCGTCGCTCGATCGACGTGCGCGTATCGTATAGCGACGGCCGCCCGGCCGAAGGCATGGCGAAGGACGACGAAGAAGCCGATCTGGCCGTTGAAATTCTCACCGTCGAAATCAAAGACCCGCTCAGCCGGGATTGACGCCGTGGCCGACTGCACGCCCCTCTTGCCCGGCCGAACGCGCATCGCATGGATCGGAACCGGCGTGATGGGCGCCGCCATGTGCGCTCGCATGCTCCGCGCGGGCTATGCCGCCGCGGTGTTCAACCGCACGCGCAGCAAAGCCGAACCCCTTTTGGCCGCCGGCGCGCACTGGGCCGAAAGTCCCCAAGCGGCGGCCGCAGCATCCGACGTTGTCTTTTCCATCGTCGGCCATCCGGCCGACGTACGCCAGGTGATCCTCGGACCCAACGGCGCACTGACCGGTTGCAGGCCGGGCTGCATCCTGGTCGACATGACCACGAGCGAGCCTGCGCTGGCGGTGAAAATCGCCGCGGCTGCCGCAGACGCGGGCGTATGCGCGATCGATGCCCCCGTTTCCGGCGGCGACGTCGGCGCCCGCGACGGAACGCTCTCGATCATGATCGGCGGCGACGCCGCGGCCGTCGAGCGGCTGCGCCCTTGTTGGCAAACGTTGGGAAAGACCTTTGTGCGGCACGGCGGCCCCGGCGCGGGCCAACACGCCAAAATGGCCAATCAAATTCTGATCGCCGGCAACATGATCGGCGTCTGCGAGGGCCTCCTCTACGCCTACAAAGCCGGACTCGATCTGGACGCGGTCTTGAAATCGGTCGCCGGCGGAGCGGCCGGAAGCTGGTCGCTCTCGAATCTTGGGCCGCGGATCATCGCCAATCGGTTTGAGCCCGGTTTCTTTGTCGAACACTTCGTCAAAGACTTGGGCATTGCGCTGGCCGAGGCGAAGCGGATGGGATTGCAACTGCCCGGCTTGGCGCTCGCACAACAATTGTATCTTGCGACGGCGGCGCACGGTTATGGCCGCGCGGGCACCCACGCCTTGCAACTCGCGCTTAGCCAGTTGTCGCGCGTCGACTGGCGGAATCGATAGACCTTACCGCCCGGCGCCGCCGGAGATATAATGACGCAGGAAGGCCCGCGATTTCCGCGGCGCGTTGTTTTTGCGGCGGTTGTTGTTCAAAGGTGCATCCAATGGCGCGAGGTCGCGTGCTTTCGATTGCAACAGCTTTGTTGTTCGTGCTGCCGACCGGCTGCGCTCGCGAAGAGCGCGCGGCCGCCGTTTCGTTTCGCCAACAGGTTTCTTTGGCGCAACAAGAGAGCGATCCGGAGCTGCGCGCCAAACGGCTGATCCGGATCGGCTATCAACAGGGCAAGGCGCAAGACCTGGCCGGGGCGGACGAAACTTTGCGGCTTGCACGCAAGGCGTGCATCGCAATTCGCCGGCCCGCCGATCGCGCCGACGCGCTGGCGCTGCTGGCCGAGGCCCGCCTCGCCTTGGGCGACAAAGCCGCCGCCTTGCGCGCCGTCGCGCTGGCCGCGGCCGCCGGCGATCTAGCCGCGGAGCCCGATCGCAAAGCGCGGGCGTTGGCGCGCGTGGCGCGGGTTCAAGGCGCCGCCGGTCAAAACGACGCCGCTGGGGCGTCGCTTCAGGCGGCCGAATCGCTCGCCCCTAAAATCGAAGATGTAGAAAGCCACACGCTTGCGCTCTGCGCCGTCGCCGGCGCCTATCATCGGCTCGATCGCAACGACCAGCGCGAGCGCGTGCTGGCCGAGATGACGAAATTCATTTCGACGGCGGCCGATCCGAAGGATCGTGCGCGTGCGTTTGCCGCTCTGGCGGCCGAGCAAGCCGCGTGGGGCGATTCGAGCCGGGCAGCCGAGTCTTTTGCCGCGGCGATGGAAGCGGCCGACACAATTGAAAAACCGTTCTTCCGCGCCTATGCAACGGCCGAGGTCGCCCAACGGCTTTCCGAAGCCGGTTTCCATCGCAAAGCCCGGGAATTGCTCGAACAGGCCGAGCGCACGGCCGCGATAATTGAGCAACGCGACTTGCAGGCCCAGGCGCTCGAGAAGATCCGTTCGTTGATGGGCAAGCTGCCCGCCGGGGAAAGGTAGCATCGTGGCGACCGACGCTTCTCTTCCCCCGACCGACTCGCCCGACTTGATTCCCGACCGATCGGCGCAACTCGGCCGTGGCAACATTCCTTCGCTTCTGCTGCGATTTTCCGCGCCGGCTATCGTCGGCATGATGGCCCAGGCCTTCTATAATTTTATCGACGCCGTATTCGTAGGCCGGGCGCTGGGCGACGACGCCATCGCCGGCATTACCGTGGCCTTTCCCTTGATGTTGATCACCTTGGCGTTCGGAATGCTCATCGGTTTTGGGGCGGCGGCCCTGATTTCGATTCGGCTCGGCGCACAACAAAAAGAGGACGCCGAACGCATCCTCGGCAGCGCCGCGGCGCTGCTGGTCCTTGCGTCGCTTGCGATCACCGCCGTCGGCTTGCCGCTGGTAGATCCGCTGCTGAAGCTGTTCGGCGCCGACGCCGCCATTTTGCCCTACGCCCGCGACTACGCGAGAATCCTGCTTCTCGGAACGGTTTTTCAGATGGTCGGCTTCGGGCTGAACGCGGCGATTCGCGGCGAAGGCAACCCGCGAGTCGCCATGCTTTCGATGTTGCTTAGCGTGGGGCTCAATCTGATTTTAGCGCCGCTGTTCCTCTTTGGATTTCGCTGGGGTATGCAGGGCGCCGCCTTGGCCACGGTTCTATCTCAGGGCGCTACGGCCGCGTGGGTGTTGGCCTATTTTCTCAGCGGCGCAAGCGTGCTGCGCCTCCGCGCTCGAAATCTTCGGCCGCGCTGGCGCGTTTGCACCGGCATCTGCGCGATCGGATCGCCGCCGTTCGCCATGCAAATGACCGCCAGCATGCTCCAGGCCGTTTTCAACCACCAGCTTCGCCGCTACGGCGGCGTCGAGGCTATCGCCGCAATGGGCATCATCTATCGCGTGATGATGATGATCGCCATGCCGATCTTCGGGCTCAACCAGGGCGCCCAGCCCATCATCGGATACAACTACGGAGCAGCCCGCTTCGACCGCGTCAAAAAAACCCTTGAAATCGCCATTCTGGCCGCCAGCGCGCTCACAACGGCGGGATTCGTCGTCATGATGCTCGCTCCGGCCGAGGTGGTCCGACTTTTCGTTCCCGGCGACGAAGCGCTGCTTGCGCTGGGCACGCGCGCCATTCGCATCTCGGCCGTGATGCTGCCGCTGGTCGGATTCCAGATCGTCAGCGCAAGCTATTTTCAGGCGATCGGCAAGCCTCGCGAGGCGATGTTGCTGATGCTCTCGCGCCAGCTATTCCTTCTGATTCCCGCCGTTCTTCTGCTGCCGCGGTTTTTCGGACTCGATGGCGTCTGGGCGGCTATGCCGCTGGCCGATCTCGGCTCGTCGATTTTGACGGCCGCCTGTCTGACTCTGGAGCTGCGCCGTTTGCACCGCGCTTCGCAAGCTGTGTGAGTCGCGTTCTCGCCTTTTTGTGCGCCGGGCTATTCCGAGTAGATGCGGCCGGTAGCGGCGTCGACGCGGGCCCAAAACGGATGCTGCCGGTCGGCACGCGTGCGAACGTCCTCAAGAATCACGCCGAGATCGGCTTGTATCGCCGGTTCCGAGCCGCCCGCGCGACGGCCGTTGATCGTAATCGCCGCGCGCTCTTGAAAATTGATCATTTTCGGCGACAGCCACACCGAGACCTGCTTTGCGCCCGTGCGGACGTTGATGCCATTGGTTTTGTTGATCAATCCGCTGACCTGAAGCGGCTGCGTGCCGCGCGGCGGGGGCCAATCGGCCGGATCGACCAGCGAACGCGGCGGCAGCCCTTCGACCTCAACCCACCAGAAAAAATTATCCCACGACCGCATCGTCTCGCAAACAAACTCGCGCGGATAAAAATCGCGGCGAAGCCGGCCCATCCAGTCGAACAGCCGAAGAATCTCGTCGTAAAAATCCTCGTGCCCGCGCCCGAGAAACTCGACGACCGTCGCGTTGTAGCCGCGGCGCAGATAGCGGTCGAGCTCGCGGGCGTTGCGAATCAGCTTCGAGCCGTCCAGCTCGCCCGCGACGACGTAATACGGCACATACCGTGCGTTCTGCCAGTAGAGCGCGCAGTAGCGGTCGGCCTGCGCCACAATCGGAATCACGCCCGCCCAAAGATCGGGATGTGCGAGCCCCAGGTCCCAAGCCGCGTCGCCGCCGATCGATTGGCCCGACAGATATACCCGATCGGTGTCGATCGAAAAACGCCGACAGGCGTCGCGGAGCGCATTAAGCACGGCGGCGTGCTCTCGGGCCGAGTATCCATACTGCCGCTGGTGCGGTTCGGTCCACTCGGGCGCAATGACGATATAGCCGCGTCGCGAGGCCTGGCCGCTGCGCCGGCCGTCCTTGTCCCATTGGCCTGCCCACCAGTCGACCTGACCCAGGGCGGTCCCCGCCTCGCCGTGCAACGCCACAATCGCGGGATACAAGCGATAGGGATCGTATTCCGGAGGCAGTTGCACGTAGTAAGTCGTCGGCGAATCTTCGGCCAAACCGGGCGCCTCCGCCGCAAAGAAACCCGGTTTGTCGGGCACGGGCGCAGGCGGATCGGCCGGCGGCTTCATGTGCGCTAGCAGTTCGACCACCATTTCCGGCTTTCCGCCCGATTCCAAACGGACGTAGCTGAACGCCCGCTGGCGTTCGGCGACGGTCTTTCCATTGAGATACTCGTAAATCAGGCCGCGGACTTTGTAGGCTGAAATCGCCGTGCCCAAATTGTCGGTGGCCGCATCGGCGCCCAGCAGCCATCCGCTGATCGCCAACGCCAGTTTATTCGCCTCGGGCGCATCGCGATCGTCGGCGTTCTGAAGAAACGCGGCCATACGCCCGATCGTGTTCGGTCCGAGTTCGGCCGCGATTTCGGCCAAGATCGGCTGAAGATTTTCTCGCTGGATCGTATCGGCCGTGCCGTCGGCGATGGTTTTCAAGTGTTTGATGACGTCCTGCCGCCGGGCCTCCTCGATTTCATGCTTCTGAAGCATGTCGCGAACGCCCTGCAAAACCTCGCCGCCGACGCCCTCGGCCGGAAACTGCCGAAGCATGGCCGAAACCAGCCTGTGCTGACCGGCGTCGCGCCGCAGTTCCAACTCGGAAACCAGCCGAGCGGCCGAAAGCTGCCGGATCGCGCGAATCGACGGCGCAAGCTGCTCTTTCAGGTCCGGCAAGTCGGGAAAGGCCGCAAGCAGTTCGTCCAACGCCTCCTGCGCCTCTTCGTAACGCTCGGCCTGCAAATAGAACCGCGCGATTTTCTTCCGCTGCTCGACGTTTTTCGGATCGATCTGCTTCAGCAATATTTTGTGCAGCGTTTCGCGCGGAATGGAACTCGTAGCGATCCGCATGTCCCAAACGTGCGAAATCCCCTCGACCCGGGCCCAACTCGGCGTCAGTTCGGTGATGCCTTGGATGACGTGGACCGGCTCTTTGGCCGTGGGCATCGTAAAAATCCGCCGCCCAAACTCGTCGAAAGGGTCGATGCGCATCGGCGCCCCGACGCCGCGGACCGTGGGGCCCGTCCGCAGCACGCGCTGATGAATCGAAAACGTCTCCTCGATCCGGCGATTCTCTTCCGGGCGGATTTCCCGAACCTGCCGTTGCGAAAAATACGTTCGCCGCAGACCGTCGTCCAAAAAATAAATCAATGCCAGCTTGTCGCCTTCCGTCCCGGAGGCTTGCGGCGATTCGGCGACGCCGGCCGTCTTGCCCAGCTTCCCGTACAACACCCGGCCGTCGTTCAACACGACTTCTGTGGCCGAAACCCGGCCGCACGCCGCGCCGAAAATCGCCGCGGCCAGCAATATCGCCGATAAAAACCGCCGCCGGCATGTCGCGTTTCTCGGGCGGACCTGCCCGCCGGCGTGTACGACGGCATGCATGCGGCGAAAAATGCGCAATTGGTTCGACATGAAATCGCCCTGGACGGCTGCGGGGGGCAAAATGCTCTGTCCATTGTGTATGACCCAGGGCATTAGTCAAGTTTATGTCTTGGATAGGCAAAAAGCCGGGACAATGGCGTTTCTGCCGTCATGCAACGCCGGGGGGGATGCCTTCACCACCTTGACAACGAACCTGCCGGTCCGCAAAATTGGGAAATCTGGTGGAACTAGACCATGCGACAACCGCTCATTCCGCATCGATTCCTCGCCGCCGCAATCGTTGCAGCGATTCTGTTGCCGATTGCCATTTGCGTTATCTTCGGCGTCGCTGCCTTGTTGACTCAAATGGGCGATCTGGCCGGCGGCGCCGTATTGCATCGCATTGCTCTCGGCGGCGGCATTCTTTGGGTCATCGACCTGATCGGGCTTGTGCTCCTTCTGGCCGTCGGCTCGCTCGGCGTGCCCGACGATTCCAACCGTCCCGAAGACCCCCAACTCTAAGCCGCAATATTTGGGTGCATTCCGGACCGAATAAATAGCTTTTATGTCGGCCAGTCCGACGTAAACGTCGGGAATGCTGGATGCTCTTATGTCACGGGAACGGACAACGGAATGTTCGAACGCCCATTCATGGTCGTTTCCGACCAAGCGGTCATGACCTGCCCTTAAATGTGCGCATAAATACAGACGTTATCGATTTTTCCGATCTGGCTGCCGCCTATTGACAATTCAGCTAGAGCGAAGTTCTCGTTTAGGCCATCCAGTATCGCCCCCATGTCCATCCCTGCGACTTCCAATTGAGTAAGTATCCCGGCGCCACCCTCGGCAATTAGTCGCAGTTGTTCCAGCCCGACAAGTGCAACAGGATCAGTAGAGCGATTGTTGATCTTGGAGCCCTTCATGTAGATAGCCACACCGGGTGCGATTGCGACCGAAGCGGTTTGGTTGAAGTTCAATTCCGACGACACTTGAATTAACGCATTGGGATCAGTGATTCGCAACATTCCGCTCCCTGAGGTAGAACCAATATTGACAGTTGTGAAGTCTACTGAGCCACCCGCAACCTCAAATATCCCGGTTCCATATCCACCGACATCAAGAGTCACTCCATGCAGTGCTCCGGTTCCAGAAACTCGGTAGGTGCCTACCGATGATGTGTATTTTCCCAGGTACAGGTGCGTTCTTGCATCAAAAGTGCCAGCCTGTAGTTCATAGGAACAAATCCCAGAAACACTGCTGCCAATTATAGCGTCAGATCTGCAGGTAAAGGCGCCACCGTTTTGGATGAACCGACCTGACATGCCCAACCAGTATGTATTTATGGTTCCTGACTCCATTTCAAATAGTGATTCAGGGACGACGTCAAGAGATTTTTGCAGAACGATGCTGCCGCCGAGTTGCTTGAAATGACCGGTTCCATTCCAGCCTACGTTGAGTGTCCCTGCACTGATACTCGCCGAACCACTGAGTTCGTAGTATCCGCTACTTCCGTTTGCATAACCCAGGTATATTGTCGGAGTTGAACTTGTGTTGCCTCCATCGGCGAAAGCGCCCCCACTCTGAATAAAACTGCCTGTCCCAGTACTGCCAACATAGAAGGTCTTTGCTTTCAGCGAACCACCATCCATATAGCTAATAGGGTCGTTTACAGTCAAAGCACCTGACCCGAGGTTAAAGTTCCCGCCGGTGTGAATTTCGACCCCGTTCGTTGCGTTGACATAAGGGTCACTGGCAAATTGGTCAGAAGCAGCTGCGATCGTCCCATAGACGATTACATGATCCGGGATCGTGCCTTGACCGGATATGTTTTGGTCAGCGGCGATCGTAAGGGACGAACCCGCCACATGGACGATTCCACCGGGATTGTAGGAAGCAAATTCATTTGGGTCTATTCCCGAAGGCAGCAGAGTGAGAGTGCCAGGCTGTGACGTAAGCGACGCTTGATGCACATTGTCAAAAGTTGAGTTAGTGAAATCGCCGAATCCGCCCAGCACGTCGATTGACCAGTTGCTAGACGAAAATGAGAGACAACTGCCAGGCAGAATACTGTCGGAGATCGCCAATGTGCCGCCGCTGACGTTGAAGTTGGCGCCCGAACGAACCTGCAATTGACCGACATCGAAGTATCCGCCACTGAGGGCAATCGTTGGCCCAATCCCGGAATTGTAGTATCCCACATCGGTTCTACATGCATGTGCAGTCCCCCCCTGCATATCGTAGAGACTGTCGGCATTGTCAACAATCAACTCCCTTACTTCATGATCTCCTCCGGTTTGAACGAATTCGCCTTCAATAGTCTCCGCAGCACTCGTACCATCCAGGTACGCTGTACCAGACAGTTCATACCGGCCATAAACTCTAAGCGAGGACTTAACTTGGAAGGTTCCAGCACTTTGCCGCTGGATTCCCTTGCCGTAGATGTATAGATCGTAGGTCTCCAAGTATCCTCCGGTTTGCTCCAATAAACCAGCGCCTAACCGTCCTACTTCTCCGATGATCGAGGCGCTTGCGTTCCCACCGATGCGATATGTACCGTATGAGCCAGCGTTGTAACCAAGATGCAGGGTGAGTGTTTTGGCAGTCCAATCGCCAGTCATTTGCTCCAAGGCGCCATTGCTGTTGTATCCGACGTAAATATGACTGGGAATATCGCTCTGATCTGCGTCGGCGGTAATTTGAGCCGTGCCGCCGTTGTCAATGTAGGGCACATCATCACTCTGAGGCACTTCACCCGTGCTCCATTTAGTTGCATCAAACCAATCACCGGAGCCATCGTTGATCCAATATATATCGGTAGCCGATGCGCAAGGAACACAACAAGTAATTGCCGCAAAAAGCGCC
>CAYMQL010000034.1:0-6243 GCA_964392255.1 uncultured Planctomycetaceae bacterium
CAGAACACCCAGCATGTGAACCACGCTGTCGGACGCATGGTCGGAGCCTCGCGCGACGATCGTCCCGATGTGGGATACTTCGACATTGAATGCGAGTTCTTTCCCGGATACCGCGTGGAAGGCAACGAGATCATCCGTCCCGCGAACGCCACGGGATACGGACTCGGCATCTGCCTGCCCTACACCTTCATTACTCGGGAGATTCAAGGAGAAGAGCCAAGCCTGCAACTACGTCCACGGCCGACGGATCAAGAGGTGCTCGACATAGCCAAGAGGGCTGTTGATCGTCTCATGGAGGAGGCGTCTGAGCAGAGTGAGACGCTCAGCTTGGCCGGGTGCTGTGATAGCGGCCTTGATTGAGCGAGAGTAGCAAATGTAGTTTAACCGCTTTCCGACCGGCCAAACAGTAATTCGATGTAGCGCCGGTCGGCGGGGCGGAAGAAGACGTAGACGTGATCGCCCGACATGAGGACTGTCTGGCCTCTGGCCGCCACCAGTTCACTTCCTCGCACGATCATCATCACCGCTGCGTCCGAGGGAAGGCCGATCTGAGACAGGGACGCATCACATACCGACGCAGCCGGTTCAATCAGGAAGGACGCAATCTCGGCGTCCAGGGGATGAGCCGAATTGATCTCCAGGACCGCGTTGGGACTTGGCTTCTCCGGCACCGCAAGTCCAAGCCAACGACTCATCTGCCGGATCGTCGCGCCCGGCAGGATCGTGCTGACCACCACGATGAAGAAGACGATGTTGAATACGTGTTCTGCACCGGGGACTTGGGCGAGCACCGGCAAGGCCCCAAGAATGATGGGCACCGCGCCTCGCAATCCGATCCAGCCGATGTATCCGATCTCTCGGGCCGGAAAACGAAACGGCAGCAGGCAGAGCAACACCGCAATGGGGCGGGCAACGAAGGCCAGGAACAAGGCCACGGCCAAGCCAATGCCCGCCACCAGCGGAAGCTGCGAGGGAAACACCAGCAAGCCCAGCATCAGGAACAACGCGATCTGGCTCAACCATGCCAGGGACTCGTGGACCTTGAACAGCCCGCTTTTGTAGGGCAGGGGCGAATTGCCCAACACCAGGGCCGTGAAGTAAACGCTCATCAATCCGCTGCCTTCTAGCATCGTTGCCACGCCGAAAGATAGGAATGCCAGCGCCAACGTGAGCGCCGGATACAACCCAACGGTCGGCAGACGAACCTTGCGGATGATGCGAAGCCCAAGGTATCCCAGTAGAATGCCGATGATCGCGCCGACGGCCAGTTGCAGCGGGACGCTCAACAACAAGGTCCATCGCAAGGCAGCGGACGACTTGGCGACCTCGATCATGGTCACGGTGAGAATGACGGCCATCGGGTCATTGATGCAGGATTCGACTTCCAGTGTGCTACCGACGCGGGGCTGGAGGCTCAGACGCCCACCCCGCAGCACTGCCAACACGGCCGCTGCATCCGTGGAGGAAACAACGGAGCCGAGCAGGAGGGCTTCGGTCCAGCCGAGGCCGAGCAACCGACTAAAAACGGCGACCAAACCGGCTGTGAGAGCCACGCCGATCGTTGCAAGCGCGCCGGCCGGCACGATGATGCGTCGCACTGCCCGCCACGGCGAGTTCATGCCGCCGTCGAGCAGGATCAACACGAGATAAATGGTCCCCACGCGAACTGCGACACCGTAGTCGTCGAAGGCAAGCCCGCCCAGCCCTTCCGATCCGCCGACCATGCCCACGATCAGGAACAGTAGGACAATGGGCACGCCGAGTCGGTCGATGTGCCTGCTTAGAAGCACGCTAAATGCAATCAGCAGACCGATGACCAACAACAACAGGGCAGTCGCGTGGGGTTCCATCATCGCAAAGATCACGGCACTATCCCTCTGACATTACAGCATTCCGGCCGTTCTCGCCGTCCGTCAATAGCCCTATTCTACTCAAGTTCGCCCAGGGGAAAATCCAGGGTGACAGGCTTTGTCGGAATGTCGCCGGTGTACCACTTGAGTTTTTGCCAAAACGTCAGACTTTGCTTCCATTGCTCGATGGCTGCGCGAAGCCGTTTGACGGTCGGATCGTCTTCCTGCCCGATCTCATGCAAGACGCTCAAGCACCCTGCCATGTTGTTCGAGGCCAACAGCGCCGTGGCGAAGTTGGTCTTGAACACCAGCGGGGCATCCGGTTTGAGCATCACGCCGAGATGCCCGACCAGACCTTGGAAGACGCCTGCCGCCTGCTTGGCGTTTCCCAGCCGCATGGCGCAGACGCCCGTAGCATTGGTGATCCAGGGCGACGACAGCCTGTTGCGAGTGATGACATCCAGAGCCTTCTCGGGAGCCTGTTCGTCGAGCAGTTGCTTGACCTTGGCAAGCACGTTTGCGACTTCGGGAGGCGGAGCGTTCGTTTCCGTAACCTCGCCGGGAGATTTAGATGGAGTGGAGTTGCGGTTGTAGTATTTGTTCTTGGCCATTGGAGGTTCTCTTCTTCGTGATAGTCTTGTTACGCACGGTGAGCCACAGCGGCGCAAGAAAAACCCTCCGCATTCCCTTGAGTCCAGGAAACCAGACACATCCGCCTACGCAAGCAAGTGGACGCATCTTGCTTTTTGGGGCATGGGGAGAGCGCTCCTGCGCTGCAACGCGGCTAAGACATCGCAGTCAAGAGCGGCAGATCATGTCTGCCAAGTGCAGAAGAGGACTTCCAACGTGGGTTGAGAGCAGGCGGCCTGCCAACAGCCGATGCGGCGCAACCGAAGAAATGATTGGCTTAGCGGTGAGCCGGCTCTAACGACCAGCGAGAGGCTGAAGTCGGAGTGACGGAACTCTCCGCCCCTGAATGTTGATTCCGTTCGGTGCAAGGCTTCCGACGACGACTGAGAACCTCGCGCCAAAACGGCGGGCAATTGTCCCGAGTTCCGATTGGAGTTGGACGCTTCCACATCGCCTGTCGCCACTGCAATTCGGGAAGGCTGGCAGCAAACCAAGGAAATCGCTACCACTGCCCCAACCGTAACTCCAAGAAGGATGGCAACCGCTCCCAGGACAGAGCAACGACGAAGGTGGTCACGAATGATGAACATGATAATAGGGTATCGAGATTTGGCGGCCAAGTCAAGATGCGTTGCTGACGGCAACCCCTTTGCGGAAAACACGTTAAGATCAAGTAACGACATTGACGCTGCGGAAATGATCTCCTACAATCCGCCCACCTTTTATTCTGCCGCGATAGTCTCTAGAGCGGCTCTTTCCATAGTAACGGTAATGAACGACCAATGATGTCCAAGGAGCGGACACCACAGGCAAAGCCAGCAGAATCGTCTGCCTTGACGAAGCCGCTTCAGGCCGTCACGCGATTGGCCGTCCGCTTCCCCAAGACAACGATCGCCCTGGCCACGATGTTACTGTTGCTGCGCTGGCGCTGACAACCACTCGGCTGGGATTCCGCAACAGTCTCGCCGACCTGTTGAATCCAAAGAGCGAATATCATCAGCGATGGCTCGCTTAAGGTCCACTATCTGAAAGGCGATCAGATCGAGCCGTGCTCGGCCGGACTTGAGGCCCACGGATTGAATCCCAACGCAGTTCGCGTCATGGCCGAGGCGGGCGTGGACATTTCCGGCCAGCAGCCGAAGCGCCTGGGTGAATTATGCAACGTGAGTCTCGATTACATCGTGACCGTTTGCGATGATGCTCACGAGTCGTGTCCCGTTTTCCTGGCAGCACCAAGGTCGTTCACATCGGTTTCGACGACCCACTCCGCCTGACGGCCGCCGCCAAGACGGAGGACGATCGCCATGTCGTGTGTCGTCGAGTTCGAGATGAAATCCGAGCGTCCATCGAGACGCTCTTATTGTGACTTTGCCTTGCGTTTAGCTTTGACATCCAGGTAGGATTTCAGGGCAACGGCATTGTTGTGTTCGGTGTCACGCGCTCCGAATAACAGCGTAACTGTCTCGTGCAATGCCGCATTCAGAATGGGCTGCCAGGCCGAGGGGTTGGCGTCCAATTCGGCCGCGAAGGTGCGCTGAAATTCATTCCATTGCCGTGGATCATGTCCGAAGCGATGGCGCAGTTGATCGCTGGGCGATGCGTCTTTCAGCCAAGCCGTGAGACGGAGTTGTTCTTTCTTCAGTCCACGTGGCCAGAGGCGATCGACCAGGTATCGAATCCCATCGTCTGCGCTAGGAGGATCGTAAACTCGTTTGACTTTGAGGTGCAATTTCGCAGCCATGATTATTGCCGCTGACCCGTTGTGCTGGCATCACTTTCGCCCACCTTGCGCAGCCGTGGGTAGGTGCTCAGTAGGAAGTAGAGTAGCGGAAATGCCCCCAGCACGATGATGATGGTGTCGGGCACGATTCGCCAGTTGCCAAGCGTCTGGACAAGCTGCATTTCATAGAAATCCGCGCTTCGGGCGTACCAGAAGCCTTGGTCGTAGCTGGTCCACACCTGGAGCAGCCCAATGGGCAGCAGCCCGGTGGAGAACATGAGGAACAGCCCGACGTTGAGTCCCCAGAAACTCAACATCAGAATGCGGTCGTTCCAATACTTGTTCTCCACCAGCCCTCGCCATGAGAACAATATGAGCGCGATGGCCAGCATTCCGTACACGCCGAATAGCGCCGTGTGCGCGTGATTGGCCGTCAGATACGTGGCGTGCTCGTAGTAGTTGACGATCGGCAGGTTGATGAGAAAGCCGAACATGCCAGCGCCGACGAAGTTCCAGACGCTGCTGGCCGTGAGGAAATAAAGCGGCCAGCGATACGGGAACTCTTTTCCCTCGGCTCGGATCGACCGATACTCCATCCATGCGCGGACCACCAGCAGGATCAGCGGGATCGGCTCCAGAGAACTGAACACGCCGCCGATGGCCAGCCAGAAGCTCGGCCCGCCGTACCAGAAGTAATGGTGGGCCGTGCCGGGAATACCGCTGATGAATACGAGGATTGCCGTAAGGTAGGCTACTCGCAGCGCGGACTTGGCGGAGACCAGCCCCAGCGTAACCAGGAACAGCGAGATTACAGCGACTCCGAAGAACTCGAAGATGCTCTCGACCCAAATGTGGACAACGAACCATCTCCAATAGTCGGCGATCGTCAGGTGCGTGCCACGGCTGTACATGAGGCCGAAGCCGAAGAAAGCGACCACGAAGATGGCGCTCAGCACGTAGAAGATGGTCAATGCCCGGTGGTTTGCCGTGTCTTCTGATTCGCCCGGTTCGCTCCGCAACGCGGGGACCATTGCCCGGTAAACGACAACGAGCCAGAAGATCAGCCCGCCGAACAGAAGAATCTGCCAGAGTCGGCCCAATTCCAGGTATTCCCATCCTTGATGGCCGAGCCAGAACCAGGCTTGGCCCAAGTAGCCTTTGATTCCCAGAACCTCGCCGAACAAGCTGCCTACCGTTACGGCCACCGCTGCGATGAAGAGGATATTGACCAACAGCCGTTGGGCCGGCGGCTCACGGCGACCGACCAACGGTGCAAGATAGACGGCCGTTCCCATCCAAGAGACCGCAATCCAGAGAATCGCCAGTTGCAGGTGCCACGTTTTGGCCCAACTGTACGGATACATCTCACCGATTATCTTCACGTAGAAAGTGCTCGGATGAACGGTGTAGTGGGCCAGCAATCCGCCGTTGAAGATTTGGACGATGAACAACAGGCCCGCAATCAGGAAGAACTTGGCGCTGGCTCGCTGGCTGGCGGTCACGGGCGTTTCCAACAGTCGGTAGGCAGCCTCCACGGCCTTGGATTCGCCGTAGAAGAACCCGTAGCGATGAACCACGTAGACCACGATGCCCAGCACGGCGAACAAGGACAAGATCGAACCAAGACTCCACACCAGGGCCTCGGTCGAGGCGGTGTTGCCTACCGAGCGATCGGAGGGCCAGTTATTCGTATAGCTGTAGTTCTCGCCAGGGCGATTGGTTCCAGCCGCCCATGCGGTCCAGAAGAAGAAATCAGCCAAGTCCTTTCGCTCGTCCGCATTGGGCACGGTGTCCTTCAGAAAGCCGTACCGAGAATCGCCCTCCGCAAACTCTCGATCCCAATACTTGCGCATCTGCTCCAACGCATAGCCCTGGGCAGGCGTGAGTTCCAAGGTCTTCGACTTGTCATCGTAGCGATTGACGCGAACTTCCTGGGCCACTTTGACATCCGCCTCATCCAGTTCTCGCTGCGGCTTTGGCGGCAAGGCTTTGTAGGCTTCCACGTCCGGCTGCCCGGAGGCTGCATGGTACTGCTTGACCAGC
>CAYMQL010000034.1:6253-11557 GCA_964392255.1 uncultured Planctomycetaceae bacterium
TGCAACGTATGGGCGGAGAAATCCATGCCGCGCAGCGACCCGTGTCCCCAAACGCTTCCGTGGTCCATCAGGCCGTAACGCTGATACACGTCCTGGCCTCGCATGATGGCCGCCCGGTCGGTCACGGTGGTCTCGCCACGGACAACCTTATCGGGAATGGGCGGCACTTTCTCCTTGGCAAAGTGCCCGCCGATCAGCAGAATGCCCATGCTCACAAAGAAGGTGAGAATGGCACCATTGCGGAGTCCTTTGGTTCCCATCATTCTTTCGCTCCTTTTTGTGAAGACGTGATTGTCTTGTTCTATTCCTTTGCTTGCCAGGCGCACATCGTCGCAAACCGCGACAAGACGCGGCGGCCGAATTGCTGCATCTTGGGACACTCGCTGGGCATGGCGGCGCGAATGGCCGCCGGATCAATATAATCCAGTTGGGCCAGTTCGTCGCGGTTGCCCGGTTCACTGAGCCACAAATCCACCATGTCGGGAGTCATTTCAATATGGAACTGAAGTCCCCACGCGGATGAGCCAACTCGAAAAGCCTGATGCTTGCACTGACCGCTTTGTGCCAACAGCACGGCCCCGGTCGGCAGATCAAAGGTGTCGCCATGCCATTGAAACACAACTTCCATGTTTTGGCAATCGGCCAGAATCGCGTCTTTGGCGGCTGCCGGAAGCATCTGAAGCGGATACCAGCCAATTTCCTTGACTTGGTTAGGGTAGACTTTTCCGCCCATCGCCTTGGCCAGGAGTTGGGAGCCGAGGCAAATCCCCAGCACCGGCAATTGCCTTGCGGCAGCCTGCTGAATCCAGGCAACCTCAGACGCCAAGAATGGGTATTGCTCGACATCATCGACGCTCATCGGCCCGCCCATGACAATCAGCCCGGCGGCCTCGTCGAGCGGCAGTTGGCGAGGCGTTTCCTGAAACAGATCGAAATACCGGGGCGGCACCCCGGCTTCAGCCAAATATGTTTCCAGCGAGCCGGCCGACTCATGGGCGACGTTGCGGAGAATGAAGACTTGTTTCATTGAAATATCCCCGACGATCATGCTGGAACATTGCCGGCTAAAAGCGTTGCCTCGGGCAGACGCTCCAATTCTGGTGTTAAGTTGGAGAACGCCGCCCTGCCGCCATCCATGACGGGTCTCCCCGTCAACCGCCAAATGTGTATACCCCAGATGGCGAATCCCACGTATTCAACAATCCCGCTTATGCCAACGACGGGAAACGCGATGCTGGTGAAATCGGTCAGTATCTGCATCGTCACGCGCAACAGGCAGCCGAGATTGACCAGTACGAAAGGCCCCCAGAGATTTGGCAGGCCGTGGATGTCGATGCCAACCAGCATCGGCACAACCTTGGCTGCCATTCCGACGATCATCAGACTGATAAAGCCGACGGCGATTGCGTGACGGATTGCGCCGAGATAGGCATGGGAGACGCCCATTTGCGCAGCCACACTGTCCGGCGCGAGCCATGACAGCAGACCGTATTGGTAGGCCGGTAGCATGGCAAGCATCGTCAGTGATACAAACAACCAAAGATAGGCCGCCCGAAAGAACTTCAGGCTGCGATCGCGTCTTGTCGGTTTGGAATACAGCCGCAGGTTGAAAATGAGAGCGGCCACAGCACCGACCATTAGGAGTACCGAGGGATACCATAGCATGACCCACTCGCGGCCTATCAACCGCATGGCCACCGAACCGACCACAATGCCTAACAACGCGCCGTTGATCGCAACCAGCGATGCGAGGCTGACACGGCGATGTGGCGAGGGAAATCCATAGAAGCCCTGGAAGACTCGCTGGCTAACCCCAAGAATCATCAACATGGCAAAGCCGTGAATCTGGATTTTTCGCAACGGCCCCTGCCAAGTGGCGACCAGTTGCAGCAGTTGCGGCCAACTCGTGGCGTGAAGCGTCGATGCGAAGAACACGGTTTCATAAACGGCTTGAACGAAGAACCAAGCCAGTGCCGCCAGGATGTAGTAATCAGAAAACTCCAAGCCGTGCGGGGCGGAACGGAGAGTGGCAATAATCACGCTGATGAAAATGCCGATGGCGACAACCTCGACCAGCGAAGCCGTTACCGCCGGTTCGCGGGGCCACGTCCACCATGTCGTCAGGTATTGCAGTAACGAACGGCATATCAGCCCACCGAGCATTAGCCAGAAGGCGGCGACTGCCAGTCTGGGGTACGCGAGTGTGGTATCCTTGAAACGCGGGAGGACTTGCATGAGGAACCCCATGACAAACAATCCCACCCAGCCGAAGATTTGGGCGTGACCATGTGCATTGACTTCCTGAAGCTGGAATGCCAAGAATGAACCATGCCACGCGATCCGCAGCAAGAGGATTGTTCCCCAAGCCGCGCCGAGGGTGAGCATTATCGCAATGCCGGCACGAAAGAAGGGGCGGTAAATCGTGTCGGCTAACGTTTCAGTGAAAGAGACCCGCTCTGCCTGATGTGCCTCGCTGGATTCCAGGGACCGTCGGAGGTCGTCGGATTGACGGATTGCTGAAGTACGTCTTGAATTCTCCATTGAAAATCTACACATTCTGGTGCTAGAATACACTTATAGTAAGCAGTTGCACCATCCCTTTGGTTTCTCTCTTTGTTATGAATTTGCTCAGAATATCTGAAGCGGCCTCACTCAGCCTGCACGCCATGGCGCTGTTGGCTCGGGATTGTCGGAAACGTTTTACTACACAGGAGATCGCCGCGCAGCTCGGCGCGTCGGAACATCATCTGTCCAAGGTCATGCAGCGACTGACGCGAGCAGGCATGGTGAATGCGGTTCGCGGCCCGCAGGGTGGTTTTCAATTGTCGAAAGCCCCCTCCAAGCTCAATCTCTTGGACATCTTTGAGGCCGTCGAAGGTCCACTGGGCCGGCCGACCTGCCTGCTGTCCCGGCCGGCTTGCGACGGTCGAGGACACTGTGTACTGGGCGACATGGTACACAAGGTCCATGAACTTGTGCGGGATTACCTGGCGAAAACCACCCTCGACGAATTGGCGCTGGGGGCCGCGTTTCTGAAAATCAAGTAGCCTCCGATTCTCCCGATCGCCAGCTAACTGCGCCACTACTGAAGTATGCGTCTTAATGGCATCCTCGTGCCTTCCGTCCATTGCTGAATGGGTGATGGATTTTGTGGCGTGGGGGTAGGCAAACATACGTGCGGCACCTTGACTATTTTAATAGAAGTAGTATAATAGTACCCAAATACCACATCTAGGTCAATCGGCACCGTGGTCATGTAAATCCACATTCGCAATCTATTCTTTCGCCGTCAGTCTTCCGAGTTAGGAATACATCCAGAAGATTCTGTCGTGGTAAACGTAACAGGCGGCAGCGTAACAGGTTGCGTTTACACATGGCAAGGAGGGTAAGATGATTGTCACTGCAAATCAGGTCTACGGAACCCGGATAATTTGTGATGGGGTTGCTCTTGGCAGGCTGGATGATCTGCTTTTTGATGATCGTACCTGGAGAGTTACGCACATCTCTGTCGGCTTCGGTCATTGGCTGAATCGGCGGCAAGTCCTGGTGACACCGAAGGACATCGAGGCCGCCGATTGGCCAACAGGCCGTGTTCACCTCGGCTTGACGGAGAGCCAGTTGAAGGCGGCTCCCTCGCTGGATTCGCATCCGCCGGTGGCGGTGCAGAAACTCCAGGAATTTCAACGGTTCCTTGCCTGGGACGCTTATTGGACCGGCCTTTTCAACCGTATCCCCAACGACGGCGACATCCATCTGCGTAATACGCGCGCAGTCAAGGGACATCATGTGATCTGTTTGGACGATGCAGTCGGCCACGTGGACAATTTCGTGATCGACGACGCCACATGGTTGATTCGCTACCTCGTGGTGCATATCGGCAAGCACCGAAACGTCAAGCGCGTCATGGTCGAACCACGGTGGGTAGACTCCATCATTTGGGAGGAACGAGGTGTGCATATCCATCTACCAAAGAAAGCGGTCGAACATTGCGGAGAGTTGATTTCCAACTCGAAATGTTTCCAGGCCATGTGAATAGCAATCAGGTTTATTATCGAAGGAGCAATCGAGATGTCCGACTATTCGGAACTGTACGACGCCATTCTAGCAGGCGATGCAAAGAAGGCCGAGGAGTTCACTAAGGCTGCGCTAGCAGCACAGGCCAATCCTGGCGAGTTAGTGCAACGGTACATGATTCCAGCTATGGATGAGGCCGGAAAGCGATTCGAGTGTGGCGAATACTTCGTGCCTGAATTGCTTATTGCTGCCCGCGCCATGAAGGCATCGCTGGAGTTGATCGCACCGCTGCTAGCCGAAGCGGGAGCCGAACCAGCGGGCCGCGTGGTGATTGGCACCGTCAAAGGCGACCTGCACGACATCGGCAAGAACTTGGTAATCTCGATGCTTGAAGGTGGTGGTTTCAACGTTGTTGACCTTGGCGCGGACGTATCCCCCGAACAATTTGTTGAAGCCGCCTTGGAGGAAGAAGGCACCATTGTTGCGATGTCGGCCCTACTGACCACGACGATGACGATTATGAAGACCGTCGTGCAAGCGCTAGAGAAGGCGGGTGTTCGTGAACGAACGAAGGTTATGATTGGTGGTGCTCCCGTTACCCAGCAATATGCCGACGAGATTGGTGCCGATGGCTACGCCGACAACGCCAACTCTGCGGTGGCCTTGGCAAGAAAGTTGACGCAGGCGTGTGTAGCCTCTCTGAATTGAAGAACTGATTGTGCCAGTCCATCCAGAACACGTAGGAGGGATAAAGAGATCGGAGTTGCGCATTCCTGGTTGTGGGGTTCCCTATTGAGAAACCACCATGAAGTTCACCCGCCAAATGTACCTCGATCTAATGACCTTCGGCCATGCCCCGCGACCAATGTTCAGCGAACCGTTTGGCCCCCTGATTGGACTTGACAGGGAATGGGAATTCCAGGGAGCTACTCGGGATGAAATCAACATGGTAGGCTTCGACTGGGACTATGTATCCTACGTGGACTGTGGTGGCAGGACGGGTGCATTTGGAACGCCCGAGCCAAAAGTGCTGGAAGAAGCTGACGAATACTACATTATTCAAGACTACTTGGGCCGGCGGTCAAAACTGGTGAAAGGCAGCGCGAGCTTTCCACACCCCGCGCCAATGGATTTTCCCGTCAAGAACATGGATGACTGGCTTCGGCTGAAGCCGTACTACCAGTTTTCCGAGGCCCGCATCGCCCCTACGGCCGTCGAGCAGGCTCTCCACGCACAGGCCGAAGGGATGCTTGTACGGGCTGCAATCCCCGGCGGATGGGACACCGCGCG
>CAYMQL010000035.1:0-848 GCA_964392255.1 uncultured Planctomycetaceae bacterium
TGGGCCGCCGCGAAGACGCGATGCAGCCGATTCCCGCCGCGACGCCTGCCGAACAAGAGTTTTTGGCGAAAGAGATCGAAGGGCTCACCGCGTGGCTTAGCGCCGAGCAAACGCCCGAGGCCGCGCGGCGAGCCGCCGAGGCCAAGCCGGTGCTGGCCGCGGCGCTCGGAAAGCTGGCCGAGGCGGCCCCGTTGGCGGTTCGCAATCTGGCCTTCTGCACCGAGGTGCAAAGCTACGGCTGTGTGAAGCGGTTCGAAAAGTACGAATTCCAGCCGAACCAGGAAGTGCTGTTGTACGCCGAGGTCGAGAATTTTGCGTCCGAACCGACGCCCAACGGTTTCCACACCTTGCTGAAAAGCGACTATCAGATTTACGACGCCCGCGGCCGCCGCGTGGCGGAACACGCTTTTGCGGCCACCGAAGAGCATTGCCAAAATCTGCGCCGCGATTTCTTTATCGGGTATCGGTTGCGGCTGCCGAAGCATCTCGAACCGGGCAACTACGCATT
This sequence comes from uncultured Planctomycetaceae bacterium, assembly GCA_964392255.1. Lineage (GTDB taxonomy): Bacteria > Planctomycetota > Planctomycetia > Pirellulales > Thermoguttaceae > CAYMQL01. The sequence goes on from CAYMQL010000035.1 coordinate 509, forward strand.
GCGGCTTTCGATCGACGACGCCAAATGCGGCAAGAGCGGTCAGGCGACGATCGAGTTCAGCGTGGTCGAGGGCAAAGAAAAATCGTAACCGTTCACAGGGGACTGTCCCAATTTTCGCGGTTCACCGCGAAAATGGGACTGTCCCCCTTGGCGGGCTTGAACGGTGACGCCCTCATAACGATCGGGGGCAACAGGATTTCTGCTGCCCCCGATCTTTCGAGGCATTCTATCGCCACAAGCGATTGGTTTAATAGGCCGACCAAACGGCATCGGCCGCAGAGCTCGAGGGTGACGCCAAATCGTTCAGGTCGATCAACCAGGAGGTTTTCGCCGTGCCTGA
>CAYMQL010000035.1:858-11517 GCA_964392255.1 uncultured Planctomycetaceae bacterium
GTTCACCGCGAAAATGGGACTGTCCCCCTTGGCGGTGCGACCCGTGAACATTTATGAAAAATCATAGCCGCGGCGCCCGCTATCGCCCCAGCAGCAGCCAAAGCACCGCCATTCGCACCGCTACGCCGTTGGTAACCTGTTCGAGAATGGCCGAATAAGGTCCGTCGGCCACGTCGGGCGTAACCTCGACCCCGCGATTGATCGGGCCGGGGGCCAGGATCAAGATGTCCGGCTTCGTCTTGGCCAGCCGGTGGCGGTCCATCGCGTACAGGTGGGCGTATTCTCGCACCGACGGAAACGGCCGCGTCGTCTGCCGCTCGAATTGGATGCGAAGCAGATTCAACACGTCGACGCGCGGCAGGATAGCGTCCAGACTGTAAGAGTACTCGACGCCCAACTCGGCCCAGCGGGGCGACACCAGCGTCGACGGGCCGCAGACAATCACATGGGCGCCGAGCTTTTTCAGCCCCCAAATGTTCGACCGCGCGGTGCGGCTGTGCGCAATGTCGCCGACCAACGCCACGGTCAGTCCGTCCAGCCGCCCCTTGCGCTGACGGATGGTTAGAATGTCCAAAAGCCCCTGCGTCGGATGCTCGTGGGCGCCGTCGCCGGCGCTGACGACGGCGCAGCGGAGGTTTTGGGCCAACAGATGGGGCGTGCCGGGCGTCCGGTGCCGAACGACGACCAGATCGACGCCCATCGCCTCGATGTTCTTGGCCGTGTCGATAAAGGTTTCGCCCTTCGAGAGGCTGCTGGTCGTGGCCGAAAAATCGAGCGTGTCGGCCCCCAGCCGCCGTGCGGCCAGCGTGAAGCTGTTGCGGGTGCGGGTCGAGTTTTCGAAGAACAGATTGACGCAGGTTTTGTCGGCCAGAAGCGGCAGCTTGCGCTGGCCGCCGGCCATGGCCTGTTTTAAGACGTCGGCTTTGTCGAGAATCAGCGAAATTTCCTCGGGCGAGAGGTCTTCGAGCCCCAACAGGTGCCGTCGATTCCAAAGGGCCGGCACCGCCCCTAAAGCGTCGATTGCGGAAACCATTTCGCCCTCCCGTAGCCGCCCAAGACCCGCCGAGTCGCAACCCGCCCCCGATTTTAGCAGGGCGACGGAAAAAAAGTAGAGGAGGCGTCGGCTGCCGATTTACGGAAATTGTCGCCCTCGTTGCCACGGCGAAAAAATGGAGCAGCCCCCCTTGCAGTGGTGAAACGACCGCCGGCCGGAAGCGTCCGTGGTCAAAAAACGCCGTCGTGGAAAGACCTTGCAGCAGGTCTAAATCGACGTCACAATGGCCTTGGCAATGTCTGACACCCCGACCAGGCCCGATCCTTACGCTCCTTGGCGAAGTCGCAACTACCGCCGCTATGCGTGTAGCTGGTTTGCGATGACGTTTTCGAAACAGATCGAGACCCTGGCGATCAGCGTCTATTTTGTGAGCATTTTCAGCCAAGAGGACGCTCCTCTGGCACTGGGGGCTTTGGGACTGGTCCAGGCGCTGCCGGTGATGCTTTTGGCCATTGCGGCGGGGCATCTGGCCGATCGGTTCGACCGCCGTCGCCTTGTGACGTCCATGTTCGGCTTGAGCGCGTTGGCGGCGGCGGGCATGTTGGTCGTGACCATGTACGGCGGGTCTGTGCCGTGGATTTTTGCGTTGCTGGCGCTCGATGCGGTCGGACATGCGTTGGGCAATCCTTCGCGAGCCGCCTTGTTGCCCCATCTGGTGCCGACCGAGGCCTTCGCGAACGCCGTGGCCTGGAACAGTTCGGTGTTTTACATCGCCGTGGTGACAGGCCCCGCCGTCGGAGGCTGCCTCATGGCCCTGGCCAAAAACCCCGCGACGCCGCTGGTGGAAAATCCCGCGCCGGCCATCGCGGTCGTGGTGGCCTGCCGGCTGGCGGCCGTTACGGCCATGGCCCTGGTCCGCCATCGATCGGTCGAGCGTTCGCCCGAAACGGCCTCGTGGCAGAACGTGGCGGCGGGCATCCGCTTCGTCTGGCGCTCGAAGCTGATTTTGGCCACCATCACGCTCGATTTGTTTGCGGTGTTGCTCGGCGGGGCCACCTACCTGTTGCCGATCTTCGCCAAAGATATTCTTCACGTCGGATCGGTGGGGCTTGGAATGCTGCGATCGGCCGACGCCGTCGGCGCGGTCTGCATGGCCGTGCTGTTGGCGCACCTGCCGCCGCTGCGCCGCGCGGGCGCCGCCATGCTCTGGGCGGTGGCCGGCTTCGGCGCGGCGACCATCGTGTTCGGGTTTTCCAAGTGGTTTTGGCTTTCGATGGCGATGATGTTCTTAGTCGGCGCGTTGGACAACATCAGCGTGGTCGTCCGGCATACGCTGGTGCAGATGCTCACGCCCGACAAAATGCGGGGGCGCGTGTCGGCCGTCAACGGCGTGTTCATCGTGGCGTCGAACGATCTAGGCGGGCTGGAATCGGGGCTGGCCGCGTGGTTTTTGGGGCCGGTCGCCGCGGTCGTGGCCGGGGGCGTCGGCACGATTCTCGTCGTCTTGGGCGTCGCCCGGCGCTGGCCCGAACTGCTCCGCATCGGTTCGTTGGCCGACATCCGTCCCGCTGCGGCCGAAGAACCCTCGCACGTTGAATGACGCTCCGGGGCAAACCCCATGGGAGTTGTCTTCATGACAATCGGGCGATAAGATCGACACTTTCGTCAGGCTGGATTCAAAAGGCATTGTTGCCGGAGGAGTTTCCGTTTGGCCGAACCGATCATTAGCGTTTCCGGATTGCGGGGCGTTGTGGGCGAGACGCTCACGCCCGAGGTAGCCGCGCGCTATGCGGCCGCGTTTGCGGCGATTGCGCCGCCCGGCGACATTCTCGTGGGCCGCGATAGCCGCCCGTCGGGTCGGATGCTCGCGCTGTGCGTGCAGGCGGCGTTGCAAGCCGTCGGGCGAAACACGATCGACGCCGGCATTGCGGCCACGCCCACCGTCGGCGTGCTGGTCCGCCGGCACAAGGCCGCCGGCGCAGTCCAGATCACGGCCAGCCACAATCCGCCGCCCTATAACGGCCTGAAATTGTTTTCGGCCGACGGCCGGGTGATTCCCGCCGGGCCGGGACGCAAGGTTTTGGAGCGTTATCGCGAGGGCACGCCCGAATGGCAGCCGCAAGACCGCGTGGGCGTGGGCCGCCGCTGCGACGACACGGTCATGGCCCATCTGCTAGCGGTTTTGGACACCGTCGACGCCGAGCGGATCCGCCAGTGCCGATTCCGCGTCGTGCTGGACAGCAACCACGGCGCCGGCAGTATTTTGGGCCGCCGGCTGCTCAACGAACTCGCTTGCCGCGTGACCGTGCTGGGTGAAGAGCCCGACGGACAGTTCGCCCATCCGGCCGAACCGACGGCCGAGAATCTTGCCGGCGTTTTGCCGGCGGTCGTCGAGGCTGGGGCCGACGTGGGGTTCTGCCAAGACCCCGACGCCGACCGGCTGGCGGTCGTCGACCGCACGGGCCGCTACCTTGGCGAGGAATACACGCTGGCGATGTGCGTCGACCATGTGCTGCGGCAGCGAAAAGGCGCGATTGTCGCCAACTGCGCCAGTAGCCGGATGTCGCAAGACCTGGCCGAGCGATACGGCGTGCCGTATTTTCGCGCCGCGGTGGGCGAGGCCAACGTCGCCGATGTCATGCTTGCCCACGGTGCGATTTTCGGCGGCGAGGGCAACGGCGGCCCGATCGATCCGCGCGTCGGCTATGTCCGCGACAGCTTCGTGGGCATGGCCCTGCTGCTGGACGCGATGGCCGCGCGGCAAATGACCATCGGCCAGTTAGCCGACGAGCTGCCGCGCTACGAAATCGTCAAAACAAAGGTGTCTTTGCCGTCTGAAAAGCTGCCAGCCGCGCTCGACGCACTGGAAAAACGATTTTCAGATGCGACGGCCGACCGTATGGACGGTCTTCGACTCGATTGGCCCGACCGCTGGCTGCTGGTGCGCGGCAGCAACACCGAACCCATCGTCCGCGCCATCGCCGAAGCCCCCACCGCCGACGCCGCTGACGCGCTTTGTCGAACCGCGGCCGAAACCCTGGCGGCCGTATAGCGCGGACTGCAACACGCAAACGCGCTCGCCCACTTGTCCGTCGCCGTCATTTCGACCGGCAGTTCGCATTGCGCCGGGTGTTGACGGTCGGGCCGCCGCCGCCCTAAAATCAGAATGGTTCTGTGTTTGGCGTTCTGACACCAAGGAAGTGTGCATGCCCGTTCTCCGCGCTCTCCAAGATCCCCAGCCGGGACGCCTTATTCCCCTTGAAGGGGAGACGGTCACGCTTGGGCGGCATCCCGCTTGCGACATCGTGCTCGAATCGGCCGCCGTCAGCCGCCAGCACGCCCGCATCGTCCATCTCGACGACGGCTACTACCTTGAAGACCTGCACAGCCGCAACGGGACGCTGCTCAACGGACAGCCGGTTCTGCGCCGCGTGCTTTTGAACGAAGGCGACGAAATCGGCATTTGCGATTTGGCGTTCACTTTTTTCCTCGGCTCTCCGGAGCTGAGCGGCCCGACGCTTGCCAAACGTCCCGATCCGACCCCCAGCGCCCTGATGGTCGACGACGACCACCCTCCGGAAAGCTCGGCGGTTATGTCGATGGTGAACCTGCCGTCCGGCGCGACGGGCATGCGGCTCGAGGTCAACACCGAGGCCAAGCTAAAAGCGCTGATCGAAATCAGCCAACATCTCGGCAAAGCGCTGGGTTTGGCCGAGGTGCTGCCCAAGCTTCTCGACAGCCTGTTTGCAATCTTCGCTCAGGCCGACCGGGGATTCATCGTGCTTCGCGATCCGCAGACCGGCCGCATGGCGCCCCAGGTGGTCAAACATCGCCGCCTGCAAGATTCGCAAACCGTGCGCATCAGCCGAACGATCGTCAACAACGTGATGAACAACAAAGAGGCGATGCTTTCGGCCGACGCCGCGGCCGATGCCCGGTTCGACATGGCCGACAGCATCGTCGATTTTCGCATCCGCTCGATGATGTGCGCCCCGCTGATCGACCGCGACGGCCGCCCGTTGGGCGTCATTCAACTCGATACGCTCGACCCTCGAAACCGCTTCCAGCAGGAAGACCTGGACGTTTTGGCCAGCGTCGCTTGCCAGGCGGCCTTTGCGGTCGAAAACGCCCAACTGCACGAAACCGCGCTGCGCGACATGGCCATTCGCCGCGATCTGGCCATGGCCCACGAAGTGCAACGCGGTTTTCTGCCCTCGGCCGCTCCGCGCATTCCCGGCTACGATTTTTTCGAGTTCTACGAACCGGCCAATCAGTTGGGCGGCGACTATTACGACTACATCGAGCTGCCCGGCGGCCGGCTGGCCATTGTCGTAGCCGACGTGTCGGGCAAGGGCATTTCCGCCTCGCTTTTGATGGCCAAGCTCTCGGCCGAAACGCGTTATTGCCTGGCGAGCGAAGCGTCGCCCCCGCAGGCCGTCGCCCGGCTCAACCGCGCCTTTTGCGACAGCGCCTGGGAAGACCGCTTTATCACGATGGTTTTGGCGGTGCTTGATCCGCGCCGCCACGAACTTTCGATCGTCAACGCCGGCCATCTGCCGCCGCTGCTCCGACGCGGCCCCCAAGTCCTCGATGCGGCGGCCGAATCGCAAAGCTGCCTGCCCTTGGGCGTGGATCACGACGTCGAGTATGCCGAAAGCGTTTTGGTGCTGGCGCCCGGCGACGCGATGGTCCTCTACACCGACGGCATCACCGAGGCCATGAACGCCGGCGACGAACTGTACGGCCGCGACCGGCTGCTGGCCAGCCTCGCCTGCGACGCCGACGGCGTCAGCGCGCTGGGCCGCCGCGTTCTGGACGACGTCAAACGCTTCGTCGGCGCGCGCCCCCAGAGCGACGACATGTGTCTGACGTGCTTCGGCCGGACCAAAACGGACGCATCCCCGTGAAATATGTCGACGAGTACCGCAACCCCGACGCCGTTCGACGCCTGACCGACGCAATCCACGCGGCCGTCTCGCGCCCGTGGTGCATCATGGAGGTTTGCGGCGGACAAACGCATGCGATCCTCCGCTTCGGGCTCGACGCCATGCTGCCGCCGCAGCTTACGCTCATCCACGGGCCCGGCTGCCCCGTGTGCGTAACGCCCGTCGAAATCATCGACCAGGCCCTGCTCATTGCCGCCCGGCCGGAAGTGATCTTCTGCTCGTTCGGCGACATGCTTCGCGTGCCCGGCTCGCATAAAAACCTATTGAGCGTCAAATCGGAAGGCGGCGACGTGCGTATCGTTTACTCGCCGATGGACGCCGTCGCGATGGCCCAAACGCATCCCGAGCGGCAAGTGGTTTTCTTCGCCGTCGGCTTTGAAACCACCGCCCCGGCCAACGCCATGGCCGCCGCCCAGGCCGCCCGGCTCGGTCTGAAAAACTTCACGCTGCTGATGTCGCACGTGTTGGTGCCCCCGGCGATGCGCGCGGTTCTCGACTCACCCGAAAATCGCGTGCAAGGCTTTCTTGCCGCCGGCCATGTTTGCGCTATTACCGGTTTGGACGAATACCGGCCGATCGCCGAGTCCTATCGCGTGCCCATCGTTGTGACCGGCTTCGAGCCGGTCGATATCTTGCAGGGCGTGCTGATGTGCGTCCGCCAACTGGAAACAGGCCGCTGCGAGGTGGAAAACCAATACGCGCGGATCGTCCGGCCCGAGGGCAACCCCGCCGCTTTGCGCCAGATTGCCGAGGTCTTTCGCATTGTGCCGCGAAAGTGGCGCGGCATCGGCGAAATACCTCAGAGCGGGCTGGCCCTGCGCGAAGCCTTCGCGGAATTCGACGCCGCCGCGCGATTCGGCGTCGCCGGAATCACGGCCGACGAACCATCGGCGTGCATCGCCGGCGAAATCCTCCAAGGCCATAAGCGCCCCTGCGACTGCCCCGCATTCGGCGTCGCCTGCACGCCCGAGCGCCCGCTCGGCGCGCCGATGGTTTCCTCCGAAGGCGCCTGCGCCGCCTACTTCCGATACCGAGGCAAAGGGGGCAAAACCGTTTAACCCGCATTTCTCACCACACAAGGGATAATTTCGACAACGTGTTTTGTTTAGCCGGCGAACTTGTTCGCCGTGAATGCTTGATGGGTTAGACTGAAACACGCGGCGAAGCGCAACCGAAAAGGCTCTTTCAGTCCATTTTTCTTCAGAAAGGAGACGGAAACACGAATCTCCTCGCGTTCCCGTCGTCTGCCGCATGACCAAGCCACTAATTTTGCTTTCAGTTCCCGCCCTGCGGGAAAACGACGTCGCGGCGATGCCGCGTTTGCAAGAGTTGACCGCCGGCGGCGAGATCGCCGAGCTTACGCCCAGCTTTCCTTGCGTGACTTGTCCGGTGCAGGCCGCGATGACCACCGGCGGCGGGCCGTCGGAACACGGCATCGTGGCCAACGGACACTACTGGCGCGAAAAGCGGCAAGTCGAGATGTGGACCGCGCCGAACGACTGCATCGGGCGGCCGCAAATATGGGATTTATTATCGCACCACGGCGGCGGGCTGCGTTCGGCCGTGTGGTTTCCGCAACATAGCAAGGGCTGCGAAGCCGACTACGTCTGCACGCCCGCCCCGATCCATAATCCCGACGGCTCCGAGTCGCTGTGGTGCTATACGCGGCCGACGGAGCTTTACGGCGAGTTGCGCGACGCCTTGGGCCATTTCCCGCTGATGCACTATTGGGGACCGATGGCGAATATCAAGTCGACCGCCTGGATCGTCGATTCAGCCGTCGCGGCCGCACGGCAGTGGCAGCCCGACTTCTTTTACATCTACTTGCCCCATCTCGACTACGCCGCGCAGCGATCCGGCCCGGACAGCGACGCCGCCCGCGCGGCGGTGGCCGAACTGGACGAGGCGATCGGCCGCTTGGAGGCGGGCATGGCCGAGGCGTATGACGAAAAACCGCTTTGGCTTGTCGCGGGCGAGTATGCGATGACGGCCGTCGATCACGTAACGTATCCGAATCGCATCTTGCGCGAGGCCGGTCTGCTTGCCGTTCGCGAAACCGACGACGGCGAACAACTGGATTTCGAGCGGAGCCGCGCGTTCGCAATGGTCGACCACCAATTCTCGCACATTTTCGTCGCCGACGGCGACGAGCAGACGACCGCCCGTGCGGCCGAATTATTCCGCGGCCGGCCGGGCATCGCCGAGGTGCTCGCGGGCACGGAGCGAGGCCGCTATCAACTCGAACACCCAAACAGCGGCGAGGTGATTTTGATTTCCACGCCCAACAGTTGGCAGGCGTACTACTGGTGGCTCGCCGACGATCGCGCGCCGGCCTTCGCCCGGCGCGTCGACATCCACCGCAAGCCGGGCTACGATCCGGTCGAGCTGTTTTTCGATCCGGCGACGAAGTGCATTCCGTTGGACGCTTCGTTGCCGAAAGGATCGCACGGGGCCCCGGCGGTCGAGCCGTCGCAGCAGAGCGTGCTGGTGGCGTCCGAACCGACGCACTTTCCCGGCCGCGCGCTGAAAGACGCCGACGTGTTCGGCATCGTGCTGAAGCACTTCGGTTTGCAGTAAACCTTACGGCTTGTCGGACGGTTGCGCCGGGGACTTGGCTTTTTCGATCCGCGCGGCGGCCTCGGCGGCCAATTGGTCGAGAAACTTTTCGGCCGCTAGATACTCTTGGGCCGAGATTTGCGCGGTCATCCGCCCGAGGGTCGCCTTCATTCGCTGGGCGGCTTCGATCATGTTGCGGTAGTCGGCCGCGGTCGGGTCGGCCTTGGGCTGGCGGCGATAGGGGGCTTCGACGACGGCCCGATCGGCGGCGAATTGCGGATCGCATAGCACGGGCAGCCATTTGATGATGCTCGTCGAAGCCGCAGAGGGCGGTGCGGCGAACGAGGCCGCCTCGAAACCGCCCACGGGCGCCGATGTCGGCGCGCCCGAGCGGGGCCGCTGGGCGAATTGCTGCTTCTCGACCTGGAACCACCAGTCGCGATACGACTGCCGAGCGCCCTGTTCGCTTTGAGTTCGGGCTTGGGCCTGAGAGGAGAGCATGGCGCGGGATTCGTTCTGGAACGCGGCCGCTTGCTGCATCGCGGCGCGTTGGCCCGCCAGACGATCGGCCTCAGCGATTTTGCGAGTCGCGACGTTATTCATTGCCGAGGCGTAAAGCCCCCAAGCACCATCGCCGCCGTAGTCGCCATAGCCGCCGTAGCCGGGCAGACCGTGATGGGCGTGGTGTCCCGGCCAAGACTGGGCCGCGGCCGGAATGGCGAAAGCTGCAAAGCATAATACTGTCAAAAAAGCCGACGCGCAGGGATATCGCATAGCTGAACTCCTTGCAGGGTATAGGGAAGTCTAGGCCGCACTCCCCGGATCGGCAACCCAAAACGCTGTTTCGGCGGATTTATTGCGTCTCAGGTAAGTCATGTCGTGTCGCAGTAGCCGGGGGCTAACAGCCCCCGGAACAGAAACCGGCTATTGCGACATTATTTACCGGACAATCAATAGGGCTTTTTTCGGCCGCCCGAAGGGCTTGCCGGGCAATACAATAAGCTATGATTGAACGACCGATTTCGCCGGGCGGCGGCCCGCCGCGGCTTCTATTTCCGATGGGAGAATATTTTCATGCGACGCTATTTTGCATTGTTGTCGATTTTCGGACTCCTCGCGCTCGCCTGCCGTGCTTCGCAGCTTGAGGCGGCCGATCCGACCGGCGCAAAGGGGCCGGAGGGCGATATCCGTCGGACGATTGCCGCGTTTGAGGAGGCCTTCAACCGGGGCGACGCCAAAGGCGTTGCGGCCTGCTGGACGGCCGATGGCGAGTTCGTCGGACCCGCCGGAGAGCGGCTGCAAGGCGTCGGGCAAATCGAAGCGGCCTACGAACAATTTCTGGCGTCGCACCAAGGCTCGAAGCTGCGTCTGAGCCCCATGGCGATTCGCATGTTGACCGACGACGTCGCGATGGTCGATTTGCTGTCGGTAATGGCGCCGATCCCCGAGGGATTGCCGGCCGAACCGTCTACGTCGATGGTTTTGGTCCGCCGCGACGGTCGGTGGCGGATCGGCAGCATGCGCGAAACGCTCAGCCCGACGGCATCGCATTTCCTGCGTCTGAAAAGCCTCGAATGGCTCGTCGGCGATTGGTCGGGCGTCATCGAAGGCGATGTCGACAGCGCCGTGCGCAGCTCGTGCGATTGGACCGCTCGGAGCAACTTCTTGATTCGCAAGTTTACACGCGAGGGCAAACACGGCGCCGAATCGGCCGGCACGGAAGTGATCGGCTGGGACCCGCGCACGCATCAGATACGATCTTGGACCTTCGACGCCGACGGCGGTTTCGGCGAAAGCACGTGGACGCAGGACGGCGACCGCTGGATTATCCGATACGCGGGCACTCGCCCCAACGGCGGCGAAGTGACGGCTACGCATCGGGTCCGAGTCGTCGACGCCGACACCCTCGCGGTTGAATCGGAGGATCGCGTGATCGAAGGACGGCGAGAGCCCGACCTGAAAGAGGTCACGATCAAGCGGGTCGCACCGGCGGACGCGGCGAAGACCCCAACGCCGCCTGTAGCGCCGCCGCGGCAAGTACTGCCGTAGCGCGTCTCACCGCTGTTTATAGCGTGTCAGGTAAATAATGTCGCAATAGCCGGGGGCTGACACTACAGCGCTAACTCGCAATCTAAAAAGAAATACACCACAGAGTCACGGAGG
>CAYMQL010000036.1:0-11514 GCA_964392255.1 uncultured Planctomycetaceae bacterium
CCTGATCCCTGATTCCTGGCCTCTGCCCCCTGACTCCTGACGCCTTGCCCCTCCATCAAAAACGCATCCACGTCGTTCGCCACGATCACGCCGTAGTTCACCGCTCCAAGCCAGCCGGACATGATGATGCCGACGCTGCCGGCATGGTACAGCCCGGCGATCTGCTCGGGCAAGGCCCGGCTGACGGCCAGGCCCTCGAACTTCGTGCCGAAGCTGGCGCCGAACAGGTGCTTGGTATAACGTTCAAACGTCAGAGGCGTGGCGGCTTCGGCATAATCGAGCCGTCTGCGTATGTCGGGCACATACCGCTCAATGGCCGCGAGCGTGTCTTCGATCAATTCGCGCTTGCCGGCTTCGTAGTCTTCCGGCGACAGGCCCGACCAGTCCGCGTAGTTGGCGTTCGTGCTGGCCACGACGGCGCAGCGGCTCAGGTCGGGCCGCGTTTGGGGATAGTAGAACGAATAGGTCCGGCTGGTGACCTGCCGGCTCAGCAGCAGGTCGGTGCGGAACTCCGCGGCGGTTGAGCTAAACAGCAGGTCGCCGCATTGGCTGGGATCGAGCGGGGCGTCGGGCTTCAGGGCCATGTAGACCTGCGTACTCGAATTGTTCAACCGTACCGCCCGGGCCTGCTCGACAAAATCATCGCTCCAATGTTTTTCGCCGACGAGCTGAAAAATCGTGCCCAGCAGATTCGCATTGGAAACGACCGTCTTGGCCCCGATCTGACGACCGCCGATCGTCACACCCCGGACGCGGCCGCCTGCAACTTGGATTTTTTCGACCGCCGCCCGGGTGCGGACGTCGACGCCGCTGCGCTCCAATTCGTCGCACATCATGCCGATCAGCCGATCGGTGCCGCAGGGGAACGTGTAAACGCCCTTTGACATGAAGTTCGAGAACACGATGCCGTAGGTCAATGCGGGATCTTCGAGCGTCGATCCGTTGGCGTAGGTGATCGGCTCCATCAGCAAGCGCACAACGTCGCCGCGGCCCGGAAAAAACCGCTCGAACAGCTCGCCGGTCGTAGTCCGCTGGTCGTCGTAGTAGTTCATGTTCCTCGCCGCGTCAAAAAACTGATCGACGCAGTCCGGCGCCACATGAAAGCGCTCGACCAGGAGCCGGGTGAAATCCCGGCGGTCGAAAGTGGTCGAGAGCGAGAACATCGGGTTGTCGAACCGGATGTCTTTGAGTTGGTCGATCGAGTCGGCGATTTCCGCGTTCCAATAGCGGCGGCAGCTTTTGATCATGCCGACGGGAAAACCGTGCAAGGCAACGTCGAAAACGCGCCCGCCGGCACGGTGGAACCAGGTGGCCAATCCGCCCAGTTTGTGGTGCTGCTCGGCCAGCAGGACGGAGCGTCCTGCGCGGGCCAAAACGTTGGCGGCGGTCATGCCGCCCAAACCGCCGCCGATAACGACGACGTCGTAGCAGTCGCGGATGTTTTCGAGGGGGTCGTGGGGCATGGGGCTGGGGATTCAGGGCTAGAGGTGGCGAGCTGTTTTTCCCCGATTGGGAGGGCAAAGTCACTGGCCAATTCGCGAAGCAAGGATTCCTATTCCCGCTGTGCCCAAAAGAGCACCTCCTGCGATGGCAATCGTGCCCATAGTATGATACTTCTGCGATTGCATGAATGAAGTCTTAATCTCACTATTGATGTCTCGGTTCTCGGAAAGACCTTCTTGTTTAGCGAGCGAGATTTGCTCAGAGATGACAAGCCGCCTGCTCCCCGCAATCAGTAAAATCGCGGCCACGACAAACAGAGCAATGGCCCGCGTTTCACGTGCCCTAAACATTCTTGCTTCTCTTTTTTGCTCAAACCAAAGCGAGCTGATACGAGAACTCATTCACATTCGTCTGCTGCTTGGCGTGTTCAATCGTCATATTGACCACACGCCCGTCTTTGTCCACTTCCACCAGCACGTCTTCGTTGAGATCATGGGCTTCGACGATCTCGCGGTCGTTGAACTGGAGCAGCAACGTATCGGTATCCGGAAAGTATTTGGCTTGCATGGTGTCACCCCTGAAATCGGCGGTCAAAAAACGCGTTATGTACCGTTTCACCATCTGCGAGCAACACTACGCGAAGCCAACGGTCACTCGCTTCTGGTATTCTCTTCCATTTGCGGATGCGGCCATCCGCCTGAAGCTGTTCGGCGTCAGGTTGGAGCACTACCCGCTCGATCCAATCGAACTGAATCCCCTGCCGGTCAAGGCGTCTGCGTGTGTGAGTGAAATACGCCGTAAATTTCATGTGCATCCCTTAGCACGAGCGATGGACTGCATCGAAGACTCTCCCTTCCTTGGCGGCTTCGTAGAGAACAGTCCCCGGCGTGTCGTGCCAATCATCGAAAACCGTTTCGGACGTTACCAGTACATCGGCCGACACGCGCAGCGGTCGTAGAGCGCGGTGTAAACGCACCATCTCGGCGCGGTGGTCGGCCACGCGCGGCTCGATCACCAGGAAGTCCAAATCGCTATCGGGCCGGGCGTCGCCGCGGGCGTGAGAGCCGAAGAGAATCACCCTTGACCCGGCGGGGGCGGCCTCCAAGAGCAAGTCGACGGCCTTTTCGATGATCGCCTGATCCATGATGGTCTCCATGTCCATTATGGCATTGACGGCCGCTATTTCAATAGGTGCCGGTTGGCGATGCTGATGCCGCTGATGATGGTGCCGACAATGCCCACCAGTCCCTGATCGTTGCCGCAGATGAAGAGGTTTTTCAGGTGCGTCGTGCCGTCGCGCCGCTTCTGGGCCGAGCCGTAAATCGCTCCGTCGGCGTGGCCCGTAAAGCGCGTGATCGTCAGCGGCGTGAACAGATCGGTGTCGACCACCGAGCCGCGGAAGTCGGGCACAAAGCGAATCGCCGCCGCCGCCAAGCGATCGTAGCAGCGGAGCTTCGCCAGCCGATAAGCGTCGGGCCCCAACGCCGCCCAGCGGTCGTAATTGGCCAGCGCCGAGACGCGCACCATGCCCTCGGCAAGCGGCTCGGCATAAGCAAAATTGTTCGGCGAACAAATGGTTCCGCTGCGAAAGTCAACTAGCTCGTCGGGTTTCGCATAATGAAACTTCTCGGAATCGTTGAAGAAGACAATGGTCTTATCGTAGCCCAACGAACTCGGCTGAGCGTTGAGGACCGAGATCGATTCGACAAAAGAGAGCCGACCCGTGGGGCAATCTTCGATGGGACCTCCAAGGTCGCAAAGCCGCATCGTCTCCATCCAACCGGCCGAGGAAAGGACGTTGCGGGCTTCGATTTCCGCGCCGCCTTCGAGTACGACCTTTTGCACGGCGGCGTCTCGCACGACGATCCGTTGGACGCCCGACCGCAGCCGAAGCTCGCCGCCCAGCTCCTTGAATCGTTGGACCAGCAGCTTGAGAATCCGCTGAACTCCGGCCAACGGCCGGGCAAGCCCTTCTAAAAAGATCGAGCGAAACAAAATGCTGAACTGATCGAAGTCGAGGTCGTACTCCCGCGGGCCACCATAGAACAAGATCGGGCAGAAGAGCATTTCCACCAGCAGCGGGTCGTCGATCATTTCGCCGACCACTTGCCGGGCCGAACGGCTGTCGCCGACCTGGCCGAGATGTTCGTAATCGTGCAACGCGCTCACCAGACGTCGAAAATTGTCAATCTGCCGAGGAAACAACCGCCGCACTTCGGACGCCAGCAACTCAAAATCGTTCGAGAATCGCAGCATTAGGCCTGGGAACATGATGGCCGAGCCAAGCTGCGGGACCAGGGCCCATTGCTCCCAGGTGATGCGCAACTGGCGCAGCAGCCGGGCCAGCGGGCCGGTGCGCGTGCCCTTGGGCGTAAAGTTCGTCACGGCGTGCAGCCCGACGTCGTAGGTCCGTCCGCGTTGGCGATAGAACGAGTTGAGACCGCCAATCGCGCTGTGGCGTTCCAGAATGCAGACGCGCTGTCCGAAATGGGCCAGCCGAATGCCGGCCGCCAACCCCGACATGCCCGCTCCGATGATGATCGTGTCGTACATGGCGAGGGGGAGAGATTAGGAATTGGGGATTAGGGATTGGAGATGGGTATAACCGTCGCGTTCACGCGGCGAGGGATCGTGCTTATGGGCAAGAAGTGACAACTTCTTCTACTCTAATCCCTAATCCCCAATCCCTACTTCTTCACCACGTCCTTCATGCGCGGCTCGAGGTATCGCACAGTGCTGGCCATGCTGACCAGCTCGGTGTATTCCTCTTCGGGAATCTGGATGCGATACCGCTTTCGCAATTCCATGACGATGTCGAGGAAGTCCATGCTGTCCAGCTCGAGCTGCTCGCGGAACGGGACGTCGTCCTTCAGTTCGCTCAGGTCTTCATCGGGGGCGATATCGGCAAGAATTTCAAGGATGGCTTCTCGGATTTCCGCGGCCGTCATGGCGAGTTCTCCCTGTTCCACTAAACTCTCTTAACAATTACGACTGAGTTGATTCCCAGCATTCCAAACGAGTTGTTCAAGATGACGCTGACGTTGTCCAATTGGCGAGGCTGTTTGGCCACCAAGCCGGGCAATTCGCACTCGGGATCGAGCCGGTCGAGGTTGATCGTCGGGTGGCACACGGCGTCGTTGAAGGCGGGCAGATTTCCGGCTAATTCGAGCGCGCCGGCGGCGCCCATCGCATGGCCGATGTAGCTCTTGGTGTTGTTGAACGCGGTATGGCAGCCGTTGTCGGCCCAGACGCTTCGCAGGGCCTGGCACTCTTGGGCGTCGCCGGAGGCGGTGCCCGTGGCGTGCGTGCTGACGATGTCGACCTGCTCGGGGGTCATTCCCGCTCGCTGCAACGCCAACCGGATGCAGTCGGCTTGGCGCCCAGGGTCGGGCAAAACGAAGTCGGTCGCATCGCTGTTGATGGCGTAACCGGCCACCTCGCCGTAGATTTTTGCCCCCCGGGCCCGGGCGTCGGCAAGCCGTTCCAAGACGAACAAGCAGCCGCCCTCGGCCACGACGATGCCGTTGCGATCGGCGTCGAAGGGCCGCGAGGCCTTGGCGGGATCGGCATGTTTGGCCAGCGCGCCTTGGCTGTTGAAGCTGGCGAAGATGCCGAAGGTGTGGATGCTTTCGGAAACGCCGCCGCACAGGGCCAAGTCGCAATCGCCCAGCCGGAGCATCTGCATGCCCTGAATGATGCCCGCGTTGCCGGCCGCGCAGGCCGCGCCGAGCGTATAGTGCGGGCCGGTGATGCCCATGTTCAGCGAAATCTCGCCCGCCGGATTGTTGGCCACGGTGCGCGGGTTGTGGTGGTGCGACCAGTACTGCGTATCGTAATCGTATCCTTTGAGCAGATAGAGCTCATTTTCGGTTTCGACGTTGCCGTGTTCGGTCACGCCGACATAGATGCCGACGGTCGAGCGGTCGACGTTTTCCCAGTCGAGCCCGGCGTCGGCCACCGCCTCGCGGGCGCAATAGATGCCGATGCTTCCGGCGCGGGTGCCGCGACGAAGTTCTTTGCGCTTCTGGTAGCGTAGCTCGTCGAAATGGCACACTCCCGCTACGGTGGCCCCAAAGTAGCGCGTCTCGAAGGCGGTTACGCCGCCACGACCTTCCAGCAGGGCTTGGCGGAATTCGGGCAGCGAGTTCCCGTTCGGCGCAGTGAGCCCCACGCCGGTAATGACAACTCGCTCTTGGTCCGGTCGTTCCACAGTCATGCCCTTAGCATACATACCCCTAGCGCAGACAAATGCCAAACAGCTAAGGCTACCCGTTTGCGGGCCGATTGACAAGCGGCTAAGCCCTGATGCCCCCGTCTTTAGTGGGGCAGCGGCCTGGTCCCCTCTACCTTTGGGAGAGGGCTAGGGTGAGGACAAAGAACCTTCCATCCCCGCGGCGGCCAGTCGGCGCATGCCTTCGGCGGTTGAGATGCTCGGCTCGTAGCCGAAATCGCGTCGAGCACGGTCGATGTTGAAGTAGTGCGACGTGGCCAACTGGGCCGCCAAAAATCGTGTCATCGGCGGCTCGCCCCGCATCCGCAAAAGCTTGTAGGCGGCTTCGCAGCAGGCGCCGATGGCCCAGGCCGTGCGGAGTGAGAGGGATTTTCGCACCGGCGGCAGACCGGCCAGCCCGAGCAACTCGTCGATCCACGCCCAGCAGTTCACCGGTTCGCCCTGGCTGATGAAATAGGCCCGGCCGGCTACGGGCGAATCCGGCCGCAAGGCGTCGGCAGCCCGCAGATGGGCGGCCGCTGCGTTTTCGACGTAGATCGTGTCGACCCGATTCGTCCCATCGCCCACGCGACACAGCCGGCCGCGCCGGGCCCGGTCCAACATGCGGGGAATCAGGTTGCGGTCGCGCGGTCCCCAAATCAGATGCGGCCGCAGCGCGCAGGTCAGCAACCCGTTGCGCCCGTTGGCCGCCAGCACCGCTTGCTCGGCCAGCGCCTTTGAATGCGGATAGTGGCAGAGCCAGCGCCTCGGATACGGCGCCGACTCGTCGACGCCCAACTGATCGCGTCCGTCGAAGGTGACGCTGGGGCTGCTGGTGTAGACCAGACGCGCGACGCCGTGCGTCAAACAGCCTTCTACAATATGGCGCGTGCCGAGTACGTTTGTCTGGTAATAATCGTCCCACCAGACGCCCACGCCGGCGATGCCTGCGACGTGAAACACAGCGTCGATCCCGCGGCAGGCGTCGATGACGGTTTTTCGGTCGCGCAAGTCGCCGCGAACCGACTCGACGCCGATTGCATCCAACGGCGGGCTATCGCGGCGAATCAGCGCGCGGACCCGATCGCCGCGAGCCCTTAGTTGCTCGGCGACGTAGCGTCCCAGAAAACCCGTTGCGCCGGTGACAAGTGCGTTCACGAAGGTTCCTTACCGATCGCAAGAAACAGTGTCATCACATTTCATTGGAGCAGGCCAATCTGCACTCCGCTTCTTCGGCCGTGATCCACAGGGTCTTGCCGTCGCGCCAAACCACCAGCGGCAAGCCCTTTTCCTTGTGCAGCCGAATAGCGTCGCGGGTTGCGGCGTTGAGGGCTTTTTCGACGAGATTATCGTCAAGGAGAATGGCGGAAATGTCTTTCGAGCTACTAATCTCCACGAGCATACTCCAGTCGAATGTGTCTCCAGAGACGTTCATCCAAAACGGTGGAGGCAACAGTGCCTTTTCCTGCTGCTATTAGTCTAAGATTACCAACGTCTGTATTGTCGCATAATCTCCAAGCGGTTGCCATTGGCTGGTAGACCTGGAAAAAATTCCGCAGGCCGCGATCGTAACGGCGGCGGATGACAGCCTCCGGCACATTGTGCCCACCTAGCCGGACTCGGTCTGTCACTCGCTGGATAGCAAAATCGGCGTTTGGAAGCCAGAGAAAGACCACATGGAACTCATATCCGTTCTTCATCAACTCAACAAGCCACGGCGCTAAGGATCGACTTGCCATGGTCGTCTCAAACGCAAAGCTGTGGCGTTGGGCGCCGAGTTGTCTGATTCGGTCGAGCATGATTGCGCTGGCCTCCATCGCCGCGATTTCCGGCGCGAAGCCAGCTAGCCCTTGCGCGATGACGTCGGCATTTACGAATTCCACCAGTCCCAGCGTGTCGCGCAGCAATCGCGGAGCAGTAGTCGTTTTGCCGGCCCCATTCGGCCCTGCCAACACAATGACACTTCGCGGATGCTCTGGCGAGTCGGCATTCATTTCCGAGGTTGTCCGTGCAAGTAATGATCGTGGTTGCACGCCAGGTCAGGCGGCAGACCCTTGGCGGCCCCAACCAGCGGGGCAAGTTGGTTGTACAGTGTTGGTACAGCCTCACCCGACGAATCCCCGGCCGCCACAGGTAGAATGCCAACGTTGATTTCCGTGTCCTCCCAGAAGGCGACAGAATCGTCAACGACCACCACGCTATTCTTGATCTGCCCAGTAGTATATGCCATAGCTTAGCTTTGACCGTCCGACTGAATCATCTCTTGGTTGCCATGTGGCGCTACAAACAACGTGGATGGAACAGGATATATCTCTTTCGGTCCCCACCCCCACTGGTGCCTCTTGCATCGACATTCAATTTGCAAGCCGTCGCCTTTAAAATATTCCAGTGAAATAGAGTCAAACCTATTCCAACGTACTACGATCTTTCCGCCAGGTTGCAGCACCGATACACCATTCACAATTGCGCTTCGCGAGAAACCTTCTGTGCAAGTTACGCCGTTTTTGAAACGTTCCCATTTCTGTTCCTCTCCACGGGAAGGGCCAAATCTCACGTCTCTGGCGATGCCTTTGCCGATGTTCTCAATCACGATGTCGAGTATCTGGTCACATGCGGAATTTGGCTTGGTATACGCGATGACACAAGGGTCTGTTTGTGATCGTAGAATCCAGTACGTCAGATAAACGTAAACCCCGGTCGCGATCACAAGAGCTAGGTTCATAACCACAAGCGTAATATTTGTCCAGCCCACGGTTACCTCCATAACACGCTTTCCAATATAAAACCCATGGAGATTGGGATTATTGAAACGCACGGCCTCGCCCCCTCTCCCAAAGGGAGAGGGGAGACATTCGCACAAGTCCCATAGTGGCTATAGTCGCCAGCCGTCGGGCAGGGCGGTGTTCTTGGCCATGACGACGATGCCGTCGCGGATCATGCCGAAAGGCGTTTCCTCGCTGTGATCGACGCCTTTTTCGTTGACGATGCGAACGTTGCGGCCGATCCGCGCGTTCTTGTCGACGATCGCGCCTTCGATGTGCGAGCCTTCGCCCACGCCGAGCGGAGGATCGCCGTCGCGCTGGTGGGCGGCGATGTCGCCCGGCGCTTCGTAGAAGTCGGCCCCCATCAGCACCGTGTTGCGAATCACCACGTTGCGGCCGATGCGGCATCGCAGGCCGATCACGCTGTTTTCGATCACCGCGCCGGGCTCGATGAACGAACCGTCGGCCACCAGGCTTTCGCGCACTGTGGCCCCGTCGAACCGCGTCGGCGGCAGAAATCGGGCATGTGAATAGACCGGCGACTCGGTCGAAGTCAGATCGAACGGCGAGTCGGGTTTGGTCAGCGCTAGATTCGCCTGGTAGAACGATTTGATCGTGCCGATGTCTTCCCAGTAGCCGTCGAACAGGTGGACCTGCACGCGCCGCGTTCGGATCGAGGCCGGAAAAACCTCTTTGCCGAAATCGCGGTAGTCGGTTTTGTGCAACACGTCGACCAGCGCCGCGCGGTTGAACAGATAGATGCCCATGTTGGCCAGGCAATCGCGGCCGCGGCTGGGGATGCCGTGCGCTTCGATCCAAGCCGGATCGGTGCGGACGAGTTCCAGCTCCGGCTCGGTCTTGGGCTTTTCGAGAAAGCCGACCACGCGGCCCGAATCGTCCAACCGCATAATGCCGAGGCTCGCCGCGTTCTGCGAATGCACTGGCACCGCAGCAATCGACACGTCGGCGCCCGACTGGATATGTTCCAAGATCATGTCCTGGAAGTTCATCTGGTACAATTGATCGCCCGAGAGAATCAACACGTACTCGATGCCCGACTGTTCGACATAACGGAGATTCTGCCGGACGGCGTCGGCGGTGCCCTGGTACCAGTTGGCGTTGTCGAGCGTTTGCTGGGCGGCCAGCACCTCGACGAAACCGCCGTCGAACGGATCGAACGTGTAGGTCGAGCGGATATGGCGGTGGAGGCTGACCGAGTTGAATTGGGTTAGCACATAGCAGCGGTTCAGCCCGCTGTTGATGCAATTCGACAGCGGAATGTCGATCAAGCGGTACTTGCCCGCAATGGGCACCGCCGGCTTGCTGCGATACTTGGTCAACGGATAGAGCCGGGTGCCCTGTCCCCCGCCAAGCACCAGGGTCACAATGTTGTTCATGCCGCATCCTCGTCGTGCATATAGGCCTGACCGAACGGTCTCTCAGACGGCAAGCTCCAGTCTAGCGAAGCATGGCATCGAAGGGAATGGGTCTGCCGCATCGCAAGCGGGGGGGAAGGCGGGGTTCCTTGACGTCGGTTGGCGCGTTTGGTATCAAGTGGGACAGCTTTTATCCTTTCGCCTGCCCGGAATATGCTCGCAATGTCGCCGACGTCTCGCCTCTTCCTGACGCCCGGCCTGCTGCTGGTCCTCTTGTTCGGTTGCGGCAAGTCGGGTTCCTCGTCCGCCGTGATCCGAAACGAGGGCTCGGACACTATGGTCAACATCGCCCAAGCTTGGGCGGAACAGTATCACAAGGGGCATCACGACGTCTGGGTCCAGGTGCTCGGCGGCGGCTCGGGCGTCGGCATCGCCAGCCTGACCGACGGCAACTGCGACATGGCCAACACCAGCCGAAAGATGAAAGAGGCCGAAATCGAAGAGGCCGAGAAACATCGCGGCGAGACGCCCCAAGAAATCATCGTCGGACACGACGCCTTGGCCATTTGCGTCCACAAGCAAAACCCTTTGGATTCGATCGCATTGGAGGACTTGGCAAACCTTTACGGCGAGGACGGAAAAATCACAAAATGGTCCGAGTTGGGCGTGCCCCCCGGCACGCTCCGGGCCGATGCGATCGTCCGCGTCAACCGTCAGAGCGGGTCGGGCACCTACGTCTATTTCCGCGAGGCCGTCTTGGGCAAAGGCAAGGACCTCAAGCTCGGCTCGGTCGATGCCAACGGCTCGAAAGACGCCGTGAGCCTCGTTTCGCGCACGCCTTCGGCCATCGGCTACAGCGGCATGGGCTATATTACGCCCGAGGTGAAAACCTTGAAGGTCTCGAAGCGGCGGGGCGAGCCGGGCGTCGCGCCGACGGTCGAAAACGTGCGAAACGGAACTTATCCGATCGCACGGCCGCTCCAAATCTACGTCCTCGGCGAGCCGGCCGGAAAGGTCAAGGACTATCTCGACTGGATTCTCTCGCCCGAGGGGCAGAAGATCGTGCTCGACCTGGGCTACGTGCCGCTTGAACCGGGTGACAACCCGACCACTGAAAAGAAGAAGTAGTAGTAGAAAAATCGATTCGTTCGGAATGATGACAATTCCAGAAGACTCGCATTCGCCGTCGCCGCTGATCCCTTTGCCAAAGAGGGAAGGGAATTTCGATTGCACAGCCGCGTCATCTCGGCTGGGCTGCGTGCGGCAAATCGCCCTGGACTGGTCCGAGCCGGTCGTCGAAGGAATCATTCGCCTGTGCGGCTGGAGCGCGATCCTCTTTGTGTTTTCGATCTTTTTGTTCGTGTTTCTCGAAGCGGCGCCGATTCTGTTTGGTAAATTAAGCCTGATCGAGTTTTTCGGCAGCGCCCGGTGGCAGCCTTCGTCCGACGTGCGGCCTGAATACGGCATTGCGGCGCTGTTGGTCGGTTCGATCGCGGTCACGGCGTTGGCCATGGCGATGGCCGTGCCGTTGGGACTCGGCGCGGCGGTGTTCATCTCCGAGTTTTGCGGGGGCAAGCTGAAAGAAACACTCAAAATTCTGATCGAACTGCTGGCCGCGGTCCCCTCGATCGTTTGGGGATTCATCAGCTACATGATCCTCGGGCCGCTATTGATCGAGACGACCGGGGCGGCCGTGGGCGTGACTCTGCTCAACGCCGGCGTG
>CAYMQL010000037.1:0-11514 GCA_964392255.1 uncultured Planctomycetaceae bacterium
CGCGAAAGTCTTGGGGGGGGCCCTCCGGACCGCGACCTGTCGCCGCCGTCTGTCGTTCCCTGCAGTTTGCGCCCCCCAAGCTTTCGCCAGCCGTCATTCTCCAAGAACCCGCAAACCTGTCAAGTCGGGTAGAATTTGCCGCATCCCTACAGTCGGAACACAAAATAGCCGATTGCTGCTAAGGGACGCTGGAGCGACCCCTGGGCTAACGCTGCGCCGCGCCTTGTGATTCTGGGCGGCCTAATTAGAATAGAAAGACTACGCCAAGGGAGCATGCCCGCATGAAAAAGACTGTCCGCCGATTGCCCATTATCGTAACAAGCGTTGTTCTCGCGTCCGCCGTGTTGCTTTTGGCGGCCGGACGGCTGGAATACTGCGGCCAGGCCAAGCCGCAGCGGGCACCGGTTCGTTGTTGCCGGGCGGACGAGTCGCGCCAACCCACGTTGGCCCCCCCCCGGAAAGTCGTCTTTGTGCAGGTCGAATCCGACAAGCTCGACCTGGAAATCCGCTGGGCGGAGTGACTGCAACAGCGCATCGAGGATAGCCGGGAGCTAACAGCTCCCGGAGCGCAGCCGCCAATTCATGCACATTCCGGGAGCTGTTAGCTCCCGGCTATCCGGCATGACGTATCTGACAGTCAATCAACGATAGCAAGCGGCCTACTATCGTGCGCGGCACATCGCCGCAAAACGCCCGAACACCTCGGCGGCCATCGCCTGCATCCGAGGCAATTCTTCCGGCGTCCGGGCGCGAATCTCGGCCGGATCGACATCGTCGAGGGCGGCCAGTTCGCGGCAGTTGCCCGGCTCGCTGAGCCACTGGTCGATCATTCCGGCCGTCATCTCGATGTGGAATTGCAGCCCGTAGGCGTTGCGGCCGTAGCGAAACGCCTGATTTTCGCACTTCGTGCCGCGTGCAAGATGCACTGCCCCGGACGGCAGATCAAAGGTATCGCCGTGCCATTGAAAAACCATTCGCGGGCCGCTTTGGGCCAGAAGCCGATCATCGGCCGCGGCCGGCAATAGTTCGATCGGATGCCAGCCGATCTCTTTGCAGGAATTTGGATAAACCCGCGCCCCGAGGGCTTTGGCGAGCAGTTGCGAGCCGAGGCAAATTCCCAACAGCGGCAACCCCCGAGACATAGCCTCGTCGATCCACTCGATGTCGCGTGCGAGAAACGGATACTGCTCGACCTGATCAACGTTCATCGGCCCGCCGAGAACGACCAACCCCGTCGCTTCGTCCAGCGGCAGCCGATCGGGCGTTTGGCAATGCAAATCGAAGTAACGGTAGGCGACCTCAGCGCGGGTCAGCGCGGCGTCCAACGTTCCCCCGGGCTCATGGGGCATGTGGCGGAGAATCAGCACGGTAGACTTCACGAAAGTCATTCTCCCTCGGTTTGGCCGGTTGCATAGGAAATAGTACCGTTCTGCGCAAATCGGCGGCAGTCCCCTTTTCCCATCTAGCCCGGTTTGCTAGGCTGAAGGGCTACGCATTGACCATGTTTCAGGCAGCAAATTCCATGCCCGAATCCACGTTGCCAACCATCTCGAAACCGTCTTGCCGGCGCAAACCACGCCGCAAGGACTTGCGGCCTGACGAATCGCTGTGCAGCTATTGCGGGGCGAAATGCTGTCGCTACTTCGCCCTGGCCATCGACACGCCGACCGATCGGGAGGATTTCGATTACATCCGCTGGTACTTGTTGCACGAGCGAGCGGCGGTGTTTGTCGAGGACGATAGCTGGTATCTGTTGGTGCAAACTCGCTGCCGGCAACTACGCGACGACGGTCTTTGCGGCATTTACGAAACCCGGCCGCAGATCTGCCGCGACTACGCCACCGACAACTGCGAATACGAGGACGACTCGACTTACGATCATTATTGGGAAACGGCCGAGCAGGTCGAAGAATACGCCGAAGCGGTGCTCGGCCCGCGAAACGGCGATAACTTTCGCAGCCTGAAACCGCAAGCGGGAAGGATGAAGGAGGAAGGCTGAAGGATGAATCGGTGGAATGTTGATTTTGATGCGCCGCGATGCGCCCCCGTTCGACCTCTGGCGTTGCCTGCTCATCCTTCATCCCTCATCCTTCATCCTTAGCGCCATGTCCGAACCCGCCCGCATCACGCCGCGCACGCTCAAGGGATTCCGCGATTATCCGCCGGAGGCCATGATTCCGCGCGAGCGGCTGATCGACACGGCCCGGCGGGTCTACCGTTCGTATGGCTTCAGCCCGATCGACACGCCGGCGTTGGAATACCTGGAAATTCTGGCCGGCAAGGGCAGCGAGGAAACCGACAAGCAGCTTTACAAGTTTCAGGATCACGGCGGCCGCTGGGTGGGCATGCGGTTCGATTTGACGGTGCCGCTGGCCCGATTCGCGGCGCAGCACATCAACGAACTTGGCACGCCGCTGAAGCGCTATCACATCGCGACCGTTTGGCGGGGCGAAAACACCCAGCGCGGCCGATACCGCGAGTTCATGCAGTGCGATTTCGACACCATCGGCACCCGCTCGGTCGCCGCCGACATCGAAACCGCCCTGGTGATTCACGACCTGTTGCAGGCCATCGGCTTCGCCGACTTCTCCATTCGGTTGAACAACCGCATGGTGTTGACGGGCCTGTTGGAACGGCTCGATCTGGCCGATCGCGCGACGGCCGTGCTCCGCGCGCTGGACAAACTCGGCAAGATCGGCCCGGACGCCGTGGCCGAAGAAATGGTCGCCGCGGCCGGCGCCTCGCCCGAGCAGGCCCGGCAGGTGCTAAAACTCTCGGAAATCGCCGGCGGCAACGACGAAGTGCTGCGCCAGGTCGAATTGTTGGTTGCCGGCAGTGAAACCGGCCAATCCGGCGTCGCTAAGCTTCGGGAAGTGCTCGACGGCGCGGCGGCGGCCGGCGTGCCCGAAGGCCGCATCCGGCTCGACCTTTCCATCGCCCGCGGATTAGACTACTACACCGGCACCATCTTCGAAACCTTCCTTGACGCCTTGCCGGGCATCGGCAGCATCTGCTCCGGCGGGCGATACGACAACCTCGCCGGATTGTTCACCGCGCAGGAACTGCCGGGCATCGGGGCCTCGCTCGGTCTCGACCGGCTGCTGGCGGCTATGGAAGAACTGGGCATGATCGAAAAGGTCGCCACGCCCGCGCCTGTCTTCATCCCCTATTTCGACAAGCAACGGCTGCACGACTATCTGCGGCTGGCGGCTGCGTTGCGTGCGGCGGGCATCGGCGCCGAGGTGTTTCCTGACGCCAAAAAACTCGGCCAGCAACTGAAGTACGCCGACCGCCGCGGCTTCCGCATCGCCTTGATCGCCGGCGGCGACGAATTCCAAGCTGGCACGTGCCAGGTGAAGGACCTTCAGACCGGCGAAAAACAGGACGTACCGCTGGAGCCAAACGCCGCGAGCGTCGTTGCCGCCGTAAAAAGTCTGCTGGGCCAAAATGAGGACGCAATGCCGTTTTGACGCCGCACTGGAAGGATCATCCGCTCCACCATTCGAGAACTGAAAAGAACGGAACGCCATCGCGGCTCCACGGGAGGAAAACTCGCCCATGTCAGAAAAAGTCATCATCATCGGCAGCGGTCCCGCCGCCTGGGCGGCCGCCATCTATACGGCCCGCGCTGCACTCAAACCGTTGGTCTTCGAGGGGGCGATTACCGAAGAAAATCGTCTGGCCGGCACCTTGCCGCTCGGTCAACTGGCCCTGACGACCGAGGTAGAAAATTACCCCGGCTTTCCCGTCGGCGATCTGAGCGGCTATCTCGAAAGCGCCATCGCCGCCCAACGGCGCCAAATGATGGCGCCCCACAACAAAGAAGGCGCCAGCGGAACGGAGCTGGTCGAACTGATGCGGCAGCAGGCCGTCAATTTCGGCGTTCGCATCGTGACCGACGACATTGTCGATGTGGACTTCGACGCCCGTCCCTTCCGTCTGACCGCCTCCGACGGCGGCGTCCACCAATCGCACGCCGTCATTGTGGCCACCGGCGCCCGGGCGAACTATCTCGGACTGCCTTCGGAGAATGAATATAAAAACCGCGGCGTCAGCGCTTGCGCGGTCTGCGACGGCGCGTTGCCACGGTTCCGCAACAAGCCGCTGGCGGTGATCGGCGGCGGCGATTCGGCCGTTGAAGAGGCCGACTACCTCAGCAAGTTCGCCAGCACCGTCTATCTAGTCCATCGCCGCAATGAACTGCGTGCGTCGAAAATCATGGCCCAGCGAGCGGCCGACAATCCGAAAATTGAAATCCTTTGGAATCGCACGCTTGCCGAAGTGCTCGGCAACGATCGTGACGGCGTGACCGGCGTCCGTCTGCAAAGCACCACCGGCGAGCCGGACATGCAGAAAGACGTAACCGGCGTGTTTTTGGCCATCGGCCACACGCCGAACGCCGCGTTCTTGAAAGGCAAACTGGCGTTGACCGAGAAAAAATATATTCAATGGACCACGCCGTCGCGGACCTACACGAGCGTCGAGGGCGTTTTTGCCGCCGGCGACGTAGCCGACGACTATTATCGCCAAGCGATCACTGCCGCCGGCAGCGGCTGCATGGCCGCGCTCGATGCCGAACGCTGGCTGGCGGCCAAGGGGCTGTAAGTCGCATGAGTGTCTTCCGCCATGCTATAATCGAAGCGGAGATGTACTTATGGTAAGCCAAGTCGGCCCCGAAACGTATGCCGAAATCGTGCGGCGAATTCGGGCAGTTGCCCGTCCGCGGAAAATCGTGCTTTTTGGCTCTCGCGCGCGGGGCGATCATCGCCCAGACAGCGATATCGATCTGCTGGTGATCGAAGACTCCTTGTTGCCGCGTTATAGGCGTTCGATTCCGTTGTATGCCGCTTTAGCAGACCTGCCGATGGACGTCGACGCGGAAGTTGTCGTCTACACACCCGCTGAAGTGGACGAATGGAGCGGGGCCAGCGCAGCGTTCGTGACGACCGCCCTGCGTGAAGGAAAGGTGTTGTATGAAGGGTAATACGGATGTTGCCCAGGCATGGCTGCGTAAAGCGGACAGCGATTTGTCGAACGCCGAGTTATGTTTGGCGGCTGGAAAGGCGTTGGACACGGCTTGCTTCCATTGCCAGCAGGCGGCGGAAAAGGCGATCAAAGCCTACTTGATTGCGGAGAACGTGGAGTTTCCTTTTATCCACGATTTGAAGCGACTTCTGGACTGCTGTTCTCGCAAGGACCCTGCGTTCGAGGTTCTGATTCCGGCGGCGCTGCGTCTGAATCCGTTTGCCGTGCTGACTCGTTACGACGACGCCTTCTGGCCAGGGCCGGAGGAAGTGCAGGAGGCATTGGAGTCCGCCCGAGCCATCCGCCAGTTCATCCAAGAGCGATTTCCTTGAGACGCCCGTTACATCGGTATGTTCCCGCATGACGACCGCGTTGCCCGACATTCGTGTCATGTTCGCGGATGATCTGCATGGACTCATCGGCCGAAGCCGACCAACACAAGCATGACCAATCCCCAATCGCCAATCCCTAATTCCCCGCCCCCAGCCTCCCGCCCTCTTTCCGTCGCCGAAGTGCGCCGGGCCGAGTCGGTCGGCCGCGAAGCGACTTTGCACGGCTGGGTCCGAACGCGCCGCGACTCGAAGGCCGGATTCAGCTTCATCGAGATCAACGACGGCTCTTGCTTCGGCAACGTCCAGGTCATCGCCGAGAAGTCGCTGCCCAACTACGAGTCGGAAATCAGCCGCCTTTCGCCCGGTTGCAGCGTCACGGTCACCGGTCTGGTCAAGGCCTCGCCCGGCAAAGGCCAGGCGACCGAGGTCCACGCCTCCACGGTCGCGGTCCACGGCATGGCCGACGCGGCTTCCTACCCGTTGCAGAAAAAAGGACACTCGTTCGAGTTCCTGCGGACGATCGCCCACCTGCGGCCGCGGACCAACACGTTCGGGGCCATCGCCCGAGTGCGGAATTGCGTCTGCAACTCGGCCCACCAGTTTTTCCAAGAACAAGGCTTTCTCTACATCCATACGCCGTTGATCACCGCCAGCGATTGCGAAGGCGCCGGGGCGATGTTTCAGGTCACCACGCTCGATCTGGCCAACGTGCCTAAGCAGGACGGCAAGGTCGACTTTTCACTCGATTTTTTCGATCGGCCGGCGTATTTGACCGTCAGCGGGCAGCTCGAGGTCGAAACATTCGCCTGCTCGTTGGGCAAAACCTACACCTTCGGCCCCACCTTCCGCGCCGAGAACAGCAACACGCCCCGCCACCTGGCCGAGTTCTGGATGATCGAGCCCGAGACGGCCTTTTTCGATCTCTGGGACAATATGGAGCTGGCCGAGGGGCTGCTGAAACGCATTTTCCGCGACGTGCTTGAAAAATGCGCGGAGGACATGCAGTTTTTCAACGAGCGGATTGATAAAACCGTGATCGAAACGCTCCGGCACGTGACCGATAGCCAATTCCTCCGCGTTTCGTACACCGAGGCCATCGACATTCTCAACCAGTCGGGCCAGCCGTTCGAGTTCCCGACCGCCTGGGGCAACGACTTGCAGGCCGAGCACGAGCGATACCTTACCGAAAAGCATTTCAAGCGGCCGGTCATTCTTTACGACTATCCGCGGGCGATCAAGCCGTTTTATATGCGCGTCAACGACGACGGGCGGACCGTCCGCGCGATGGATGTGCTTGTGCCCAAGGTCGGCGAGATCATCGGCGGCAGCCAGCGCGAAGAGCGGCTCGACGTAATCGAGTCGCGCATGAAAGTGCAGGGCCTCGATCCGGAAAGCTACTGGTGGTATCTCGACCTGCGGCGCTACGGCACGGTGCCGCACGCCGGTTTCGGTCTGGGGCTCGAGCGCGTGCTGCAATTCATCACCGGCATGGCTAATATCCGCGACGTGATCCCCTTCCCCCGCACGCCCGGCAACGCCGAGTTCTGAATGTTCGCCGCCGATCAGTATCAGCTTCTGGATTTCGGCGACGGCCGGCGGCTGGAGCGGTTTGGGCCGGCGGTGCTCGATCGGCCGTGCCCGGCGGCGGAAACTTTTTCGCGGGCCAATGTCGAGGCTTGGCCTCTGGCCGATGCCCGCTTCGAGGGGCGCGAGGCCGAGCGGGGCCAATGGACCGACCGCGGCGCACTGCCCGAGCGATGGACCGTGGCGCACGGTCGGCTCTGTTTCGAGCTGAAGCGGACCGATTTCGGCCACTTGGGCCTGTTCCCCGAGCAGGTGGAGAACTGGGATTGGATCGCGCGGCAGATCGCTGCGGCGAGGGACGAGGGGCGAGGGGCGAGGGGCGAGGGAACAATCAGAGTCTTGAACCTGTTTGCCTACACCGGCGGGAGCACGTTGGCGGCGGCTGCGGCCGGGGCCGAGGTGGTCCACGTCGATGCCGCCAAGAATATCGTCGCCTGGGCT
The DNA here is from genome assembly GCA_964392255.1 of uncultured Planctomycetaceae bacterium. Lineage (GTDB taxonomy): Bacteria > Planctomycetota > Planctomycetia > Pirellulales > Thermoguttaceae > CAYMQL01. Next base: position 7,383 of record CAYMQL010000037.1, read on the forward strand.
CGGCGCAACGCGGAACTTTCCGGCTTGGCCCAAGCCCCCATCCGCTGGATCGCCGAAGACGCAATGAAGTTCGTCAAGCGCGAACTGAAACGCGGCAACCGCTACGATGCCGTGATTCTCGATCCGCCCAGCTACGGCCACGGGCCGCGGGGCGAAGTCTGGCGGCTATCGAAACACCTGCCGCGGTTGCTTGCGCTCTCGGCCGAATTGACAGACCATCGGCCGCGGTTCGTTCTGTTGACGTGCCACACCCCGGGCTACGGGCCGGACTCGCTGCGGGCGATGCTCGACGAAGCCTTTGCCAGCGCGGCAAAAACGGCCGGCGCATTGCTGACACTCCGTTGCGCCGACGGACGGCGATTGCCCAGCGGCGCCGCGGCGCATTGCACTTTCTAAACGCCGGCCGCGGCCGATCGCTCCGTCCGTTACCGCGAACTGGACTTGGCCGCGCCTTTGTTGTGCCGGCCGACCAGCCACAGCAAGATCGGCGAGGCGATGTAGATCGAGCTGTAGGTGCCGGTCGCCACGCCCACGATCAGCGCGAAGGCGAATCCGTGGATGGCGTCGCCGCCGAACAGATACAGCACCACGACGACCAGAAACACCGTGAACGACGTGAGCAACGTGCGGCTGAGGGTTTGATTCACGCTGTCGTTGACCATCTTCACCGTCAGGTCGGGGTTCTTGCCGCGGACCTCGCGGATCCGGTCGAAAATCACGATCGTGTCGTTGACCGAATAGCCGATGATCGTCAAAAACGCCGCCACAATCGGCAGATTGATCTTGAACGGATCGATCATCAAAAATCCCAAGTACGGGGCGACGTAGATGCTCACCGCGACCGCGCCGAGCATGACGAATACGTCGTGGATCAACGCCGCGACGGCCGCCAGTCCGAACGCGACGCCTTGGAACCGCAACCAAAGATAGATAATCATGCAAACCCAACTCACCACCAGGGCCAGCGCCGCCTGACGCTGCGTGTGGCCGGCCACGGCCCCGCCGATCGTGCTCGAAGCCGGAAAGATCGGGCTGTCGGCCACCTGCGACTGGAGCGTCGACAGCAGCGTCTGGGTCTTCTCGGGCGGCAGCAGAATCTTCAGCGTCCACTCGGAAAAGGCCGCATGGTCGCCTTCGACGTACTGAGGATTCGACAATTGGAAAATGGCGTGCTGGTCGGCCAGTTTCGACGCATCCAGCGCCGCCGCGATCAACTGTTCGACGGCCTGATGCTTCACCGGCTCGGCAAACGACAAGACCGACATCGATCCGCCGGCGTAGGGATCGGGACCGACCGAGGCCGGCGTTGCGGTCGGCGATTCTGTCTTCGGCTGCGCTGTTTCGGTCGGCGGAGTCGCGGCGTCTTCCTGCTCCTTGTTCGGCTCCGCAGACGCCGCGTCGTCGGCCGCCATCGCCAACACCATTCCCGGCAACTGTCCACTGTCCACTGCCCCCTGTCCACTGCCCACTGTCCACTGTCCACTGCCCACTGCCCACTGCCCACTGCTCTTATCGCCCGCCAAAGCCAGCAGCGTGCTTGCCGGCAAATCGTTGCGCGATTGATCCTTCTCGGCCGGCTTGGCCGCGGGCGCGGCCGGCTGAGCCGCGGACTCGACCTGCTTCGGTTCCTCGAATTTCACGCTATTTCGCTTGAGTTTGTCGCCGAAGACCTGCGACATGACGCGCCGCACTTGCTCCATCTCAGGCTCCGAGGTGTTGACGACGACGCGCACCCCTTCCTGCTCATTGGCCATGTGCGCATCGCTGACGGCCAGGTCCTCCAGCTTGCCTTCGAGGGCCTTTCGCACTTCGCTGATGTCCTGGGGTTGGTTGAACAGCGCTTGCACCGAAACGCCGCCGGTGAAATCGATGTCGAACAGTCCCTGTCCGCGATAGATTGAAACGCCGATCGCCATAATCGTGATCAGGATCGATGCGGCGAATGTGTAGCGAAACCAGTGCATGAAATCGAAATGGGTGTGTCCGATCAGCTTGAGCATTTTCACTTCAGTGATCCACCGCCGCTTTTCGGCGATGTCGAAAATCACCCGGGAGACGAACACGGAGGTGAAGATGCTGATGGCCACGCCTAGCCAAAGGGGAACGGCAAAGCCGCGAAGCTGGTCGGTTCCGAGTACGTACAGCACCGTGGCGGCGATCAGCGTAGTCAGGTTGGCGTCGATAATGACGGCGCTGGCCCGCTGGAAAGCGTTGCGGATGGCCATGCGCAGCGTGGCCCCGCGTTCCAGTTCCTCGCGCAATCGTTCGTAGATCAACACGTTATTGTCCACGGCCATGCCGACGGCCAGCGCGAGGGCCGCGAAGCCCGTCAAGGTGAATGCCGCCTTGATCGTCAACATGACGGCGAACAGAACCATCATGTTCAGCACCAGCGCGAGGTTGGCCACCAGCCCGCAGAACCGGTAGTACCAGAGCATGAACAGCGGCACCAGAATCGACGAAATAATCATCGCCATGGTGCCTTTTTCGATCGTGTCGCGGCCCAACGTCGGACCGCTGTACAACTCGCTGACCGGCTGCTTGCTAAGCGCCACGGGCAGGCTGCCGGCGTTGAGAATGTTGACCAGCTCCTGCACCTCCTGCATGGTGAATCTGCCGGTAATCTGGCCGTGTTCGCGAATCTGGCTTTGGATGTTGGGCGCCGAGTACAACTCGCCGTCGAGGATGATGCCAAGCTTGTACTTAAATTCGGTCATTTTGTCGGGCGGCAGATGGTCGCCCGTAAGCTGGCCGAAAAGCTGGCCGCCGGCGGCGTTAAAGTTGAACATCACGCACGGCTGCCCTCGCTCGTCGCTTCCGGGCCGCGAGGTCGTCAGGTAGCCGCCGGTCACGTTGTACTCGTCGTTGATCACGAGAATTTCCATGACCTCGCGGTCGCCGATCGGTCGGCGGCGGGCAACAATGTCGTCGCCGCCAAAACTTCCTTCATGCTTCACGTTCACCGGCACCCACCAGGCCAGCGGCTTGCCCTCCTCGTCGTCGATCCGCATCTTCGACGGCTCGGCCAAGGCGCGCTCGACGATCGCGCCGTTGGCGCGTTGGGTCGCCAGAATGCGGAATTCGAGATTGCCCGTGGTGCTGATGATCCGCTTGATCCGCTCGACTTCCGCCTCTTCGATCTCGGGAATAATGACTTCGATCTGCTCGGCGCCGTACTTGCGGATGGTCACTTCCTTCTGCCCGCCGGGATTCACGCGCCGGGCCACCGCGGCGACCAGTTTGTCCATGTCGACCGAGTCGGTCGACTTGAGCTGCGACTGGTCGATCTCGTAGACCAGAATTACGCCGCCGCTTAAGTCGATGCCCAATTTCAGCCGCGGGCCCATCAGCAGGATGATGCCGCTGGCCAGAAAGGCAAACAGGCACAAGCTGATTTTCCAGCCGTGGTCGGGCATGCGAAGCCTTCGGGCAAAATAGCCGCCCAAAACAACCGACCCGACGATCACCGCCGCAGCCGCCAGCAGATTGACGTACCAAGGATAGGCAGGCGCCGCGGCCTGGGCAAACAGCGAACTGACGTAAGAAGACATGGCTATAGGGTTCCTTTAAGGATCAAAGAGCCGGTTATTTTTCGCCCTCGCCCGACGGCTCGTCGCCCAACACGCGGGTAATCGAACCGAGCGTCATGCGGAGCTTGGTATTTGTTGCCTCGTCGACCTTGATGGTCACTTCGTCGGCCTCGCGATGCACATTGGTCACAACGCCGTAGACCCCGCCGGCGGTGATTACCCGATCGTTCTTCTTCACCGCGGCGAGCATGTCCTGCCGCCGGGCCTGCTCCCGCCGTTGGGGGCGAATCATCAAAAACCAGAAAACCACGAAGATGAGCAGAAAGGGAAACAGCGCGTTCAACATCGTGACGATGTCGCCGCCGCCAGCGCCGCCGCCGGCGGGAGCGGCTGCGCCTCCCCCGCCTTCCTGAGCGAGTAAAATCGATCTGCCCACGAATTCAGACAATATTCCCATAGCGACGGTCTCCCCTAAGGCGGAGTATAATAAGCCCATTATCATAAACTCTTGCCCCACAAGCGACAAGCCCATTGAGACGCCGCGTGGACCATGCCGCCTGTCCTGCGCGGCAGGGGGGCTCGTCCTGCAACTGAAAAATCGA
>CAYMQL010000038.1:0-11507 GCA_964392255.1 uncultured Planctomycetaceae bacterium
GGTTATGGCATCGATTCGCCAGCATCAGGAGCACAATTCGTGCCGAACAGGATTGCATATGTCCTACAACTAGGTCTCCGATATAGACGTTAACTTCCCCAGAATCAGTGCCGGCGGATTCGTGAAGTCGTATGAAGAAAAGACTTATCTGCATCTGCATCTGAAAGAAGAAGAGAAATCCAGCTATTGCAAGCAAGATGAAAAACGCCTTTCTTACCCTTTCTTTCGAGTGATCGTCACGCATAGTTTGCAATTGCCTCCAAACAACATAGTGAGTTTAGGCCAAGCCGCAGTCATTCGCGGTAGATACGGCTATCGTTACTGGACAAAAAGTGATTTCTGCGATTGCCGTGTCATCGTATGCAAACCTAGTTTCCGACTTTTGTCGGCCAAATATCATAGTTGATGTTAGATATCGGGACATCAATGGCCACTCCCCCAACGAAGACGTTTAGGCCTCCCGGTCCAGAAAACCATCCCATGCCACTATATATGCTTCCAACATTTCCAGGAGTGGCAGAGATAGAGAGAGGAATCCCAATTGTCCCACCAACTCCGACGACTCCTCCAGCTATGCGATCATTCCCATTAACGGGCCACTCACAATTTGCTGCAACATCGTTCACTTGATATTCGACCTTGAACCAACCAATACCGCTTCCCATCGACACGCCACCTCTACTCCATCCATCGCCCGAAACCTCATACTTGCAAGCGGTGTCGTCCTCTGCTGAGAGCGTAAAGCTACCCCAAGCTCCGCCAAACAAGGCGAGTATCCCGTGCACACGCCAGTGGCCGCTCCACTTGCAGTTCATTCCAGAGCACTCACATGGTCGCTTTGGTGGGGTCGAGCTTAGGCCCGATGGATCGATCTTGTTTATCGGGGAGTCACCCACATACTCATACAGATTGAACCCGCCCCCATATCCAATTGGATCCCTATTCACGAACCTTCCGAGTTCTGCGTGATAGAAGCGGTTGCGGTAGTGGTAGAGACGGACGTAGTAGTCTTCCTCGTACCACCGGCCGGTGTAGAACGTATCCCAGTAGTACGCGTTGTTGCTGCTGATGGTGGTGAAGTTGGCCAGGCGGTACTCGGGCTTCCCGTAGGCCGCGTAGCTGAAACGCCGTGCAACGGTCCCGTCCGTGCCCGCGATGGCGATCACGTTCCAGTTCGGGTCTTGCATGGCGTAGAGCCGCTCTTCGAGCGTGCCGTCGTTGTTGGTGTCTCGATCGCGCAGAATCAGGTCGTCCACGTAGCGATCGCCCCAGACGTACTGGCGCTTGCGCTGGCCCGCGTTTCCGTCGTGGAATTCCAAAAGCTGCCACTGCTCATTGTAATAAAAGTGGCGGAGATCAACAAGGTTTTCGCCATCAATGTAGACTTCTCTGACCGTGGAACGGTTGAGCCCGTCGAACTGGTACTTGCAACTGTAATTGCTCTCCTCCGTACCTGCATACGTCTCGACCAAGCGGTTCCAAGCGTCGTAGGTCAAGGTCAGCCCGTCGGAAAGGGCTACCGGGTAGGGCGCGGTGGTCATGTTGCCGGCGGCGTCGTAGGCCGGGGTCGCCCAACTGCTGGCCGCGGTCGTTTCGTTGGCGGCGTTGTGCGAGCGCGACTGGTTCAAGGTGGTGCTGCCGTTGGTCTGCTGCTGGTAGCCCGACCAGTTGCCCAGGGCGTCGAGCGACCAATTCTCTGCCTTCGTCGGCGTGCCCGTGATGCCGTCCTTATTGGCGTTGAGCGCTCCGCGAGCGCGATCGGTGAGTTGATCGAGCCCGTCGTAGGCGTAGTGCTCATCGAGATAGAGGGCGGGCGTGCCGGTGGCCTTCGAGAGCGGGTCTTCGCGCCAGACGCGGTTGCCGGCGTAGTCGTAGCCGTGTCCGATCCGTGCGGCGTCAGCCGACGCGCCGTAGTCGCGCCACAGCAGATCCTTGACGCGGCCGAAACGATCGAGCCCATCGTACACGGCGGCCGTGCCGCCGGGCAAGAGCGTCATCATCAGGTCCGGCTCGGCGTAGTCGACCTTGACGGCCTGGCCTTGACGGAATTAAAGACTCCCGACCCCTTTGTTCCCCCTTTGTTCCCTTAATTCCCCCTATTCATGCTGCGGAAGCAAGCGGAATACACGTCAGACAAAATTACGTAGACAAACGACACGATGAGAAATGGCATTTCGTTGACCATGCCCCCAAGGAAAAGTATTGCAACGAGCGGGATCGCAGCAACGAGCGCGTTAAACAACAGTCGCATTTGACCATGTGTCGGGAAGTAGTACAACCGTTTGCCAGCTCGGAACCGCCAATGAAACAAGTTGATTGTCGAGCTAATCAGACACACAATCGCCAGAAACACCACAAATGTCATTTTACCCATCCTTCACATTGGTACTAAACCCAACAGCGTTTCGTAGCGTTGTAGGAATACGTAACGCGGCTATGTCGCGCCTGTCTCCTGGCAAAAATGCTTGTGATTTTGTCACAATCGGCTTCAGGGTTTGCAGCACGCTTGGCATCCAGATGTACATACAGCAGTGAAAATACCGCACCCCGCCATACAATTTCGCATTATACCCCAATGTGATGCCATGCAACCTGCGACGCAGACTGCGTTACCTGGCCACGGAATCCACCAACACTTTGTAGTGCAGTTTAGGGCCGCTGCACCAACGCACGCCACGGTACACGCGGCACCTGCAACAGCACAGCCTCGCATGCACGAGGACGCAGAACAATTGAACTGTCCCATTGGGTCGAACTGGTTCAACGGGCTGTTGCCAACGTATCGATAAAGATTGATATCCCCACCCCCATACTCAATTGGATCCCTATTCACGAACCTTCCGAGTTCTGCGTGATAGAAGCGGTTGCGGTAGTGGTAGAGACGGACGTAGTAGTCTTCCTCGTACCACCGGCCGGTGTAGAACGTATCCCAGTAGTACGCGTTGTTGCTGCTGATGGTGGTGAAGTTGGCCAGGCGGTACTCGGGCTTCCCGTAGGCCGCGTAGCTGAAACGCCGTGCAACGGTCCCGTCCGTGCCCGCGATGGCGATCACGTTCCAGTTCGGGTCTTGCATGGCGTAGAGCCGCTCTTCGAGCGTGCCGTCGTTGTTGGTGTCTCGATCGCGCAGAATCAGGTCGTCCACGTAGCGATCGCCCCAGACGTACTGGCGCTTGCGCTGGCCCTCATTTCCATCGTGGAATTCCAAAAGCTGCCACTGCTCATTGTAGTAGAAGTGGCGGGTTTCAACAAGGTTTTCGCCATCAATGTAAACCGCATGTAAAAAATCCGGCCTAACCGTCTGCTCGCTCCAGATAACAAACAACCTGCTGCGTCAGCGCGTTGGCGTTGAGTTTCAGCAGCGCTCCGCCGCGCGACGCCGCGGGCAGATCGATCACGCGGACGGCCTCGGCCCATTGCGTTTCGCCGGGCAGCAATTCCCCAAGGCGGTTGGCCGACCGCTCGAAAAAGTCGCGATTCCAGAAATTGTCCTTCCGCCCCGGAAACAGGGCCAGATACAAAATGTCCATCTCGACCAGATCGTTGAAAAAATGGGTGCCCAGCGAAACGTCGGGCACCAAGTCGTCGCGCATCGCGACGATCTCGCACAGCACCGAAGCCGCGTCGATTTCGGCGAACGAAACCGGCACGCCCAGCGACGGCGTTGTGGTCCCCCAGCGGCCCGGGCCGATCAGCATGACGTTTCGCGGCGGGACGCCCTCGTCGTGATGCAGCAAACGGCCGATCAGACGCGCGACCGAGTAGCGGTCGCGGATCGGCAGGCGGCCGTAGACCGACGGCGGCACATAGACCAACCGGTCGATGCGGCTCACGCGGCTCTGGCCGATTACCGCGCCGTGGGCCTCAAGAACGCAATCGTCGGCTGCAATGGCCTCGGGCAATTCGACCGCCCCCGTGTCCGAAACCACTTGCAGCGGACGGCATTGCACCAGATTGATGCGATACTGCTCGGCGGCGAGAAAGTTGGCCGTAAACTCCAGGTCGACCGGATAGTCGTAAGCGTCTTGCAACGTCCGGAGCATTTGCCGCAAATCGTCAACGAACGGCGTTCGCGTCAACAACCGATCGAAGGTCAGCACCGGCGGCGGTTCTTTCGCCCCGGCGCCGTCGTCGGCCCGATATCCCGACCGACCCGATGCCGAGGCGAAAATATCCACGGGCAGCCCCTTGCTCCGCTGGGCCACGTCGGTGAACTCGTGCGAGACAAGCTGATTCGCTTCAAGATCGATCACGTCGACCTTCCGCTGCGAGTATTGACGCACTTCGTCGAAATCGCTTTCCGGTCGCCGCTCGGGGGCGTTGAGCGCTACGATCCGCGTGTAATCGTCGTCCGAACGATCGACCGCGCGGGTCCCCAGCCCGAACACCAACCGCACCACGCCCGCCGCGGGATCGATGCACGTGTTCCAAACGTAAGGATTGCGCGATAGCCCCACGCCGGCCACCTGTGGATAGAACAAGCTGCCGTAGCGGACGCCGGAGACGCGCTGCACCAGAAGCGACATCTGCTCGTCCTGATCGAGCAATCCCCGCTGGGCTCGATAGCGCAGGGCCTTTTCGCTCATCGTGCTGGCGTAGATCGTTTTGACGGCGGAGAGAAAATCCTGAAGCCGTTTCTGGTACGGGCCCTGGTTGGCGCAGAACACGCTTTCGTACTTGCCGGCGAAGGCGTTGCCGTAATTGTCTTCCAACAAACTGCTCGAACGGACGATGATCGGCGACTGGCCGAAGTAGTCGAGCATTTCTGAGAACTCTTGAACGATGTAGTCCGAGAAGTTGCCCATCAGGATGCGGCGGCGGACCTCTTCGACGTTGTCGAGAAAGCTGCCCGGATCGCGCTGCTTCTGCCGGAGCCACCAGCAGCCGTTTTCCACGAGGAACGTGTAGAAAACGTCCGAGCCGATGAAAAACGAGTCGTGCGCCTCGAGCAGGTCGTTCCAACGCGGATCGGCTTTTTTCAGGATGGCGCGGGCCAGCAACATGCCGACCGACTTGCCTCCGATCAGGCCCGTGCCGATCATCCGCTTCCAGATGGCCAGCACGTCGGAGACGCTCATGTAGCGTTGGACGAGCCGCGCGACGCGCTCGTCGCGCGAGATGGCCATTCGCAACAGATCGGGCAGGAGGCGTTCGGCCTCTTCGGCCGCCGACGGCTGCCCGCGCGCCGCCGCCTCGCAAAGCTCTTCGGCCTGTAGAAACACGCGATTCCATCGCCCCAAGCGCAGCCGGACCGATTCGAGCCCGGCCCAGGGGCGGGCGGTCAGGATTTCGGCGATCGTCGAGCTTTCGGTCACCGGCGCGAACTCTTCACCGTCCCAGCGGTGCAACATGTGCATCGTGCCCGAGTAACGCTGCTGCACCTTGATCGGATGCAGATACAGTTGGCCTTTGTGGCGATACACGTCGACGAAAATCTGGGTCGTTTCGGCGATGGGGGTCGTGGCCTGAAAGCTGTGGCAGTTGCGCAGCAGCGGAAAATAGGCCAGCGACTGTCGATCGTAGACGTAAGGACACGTCAACAGAAAAAAATTGCCCAGCATCCGGTCGCTGCACCAGGCCTCGGACAACGTGGAAAGACAATCGAAAACGAAATAGGCGCCTTGTCCGGCTTCTTTAATCGCGCCGTGGATTTGCGTGATGAAACGCTCGAAACCTTCGGTCGTACTCAGGCGGCAGACGGTTGCGCCGAGCCGTTCGGGCACGAGCGGCTCGTGTTCGGCGAAGCGGAAGTAGATGAGCTTTCGCCCGCGGGCGAGTGCCGCTTCGGCATAGGGAGTCACCAGCGGCGTCAGGTCGGCGAGCGATTCCACTTGCCATACGAGATTGTCGCCGGGGATCAGCCCCCGAAACACGCGGTCCAGGCCCGGCAGCCCTGTGCTCAACTGAGGATCGACCATGTGACGCCTCTTGGAAAAGGCTCCCAAGTGCTTTTGTGAAAACACTTTCAGCGTAAGGTTTAACGGAAAAGCGGTCAAGATGCGTGGACGCTGCGAATATAAGCAGGCGCAATGCTAGGTATTAGCGCCGGTTTGTTTCGCGAATAGTAGCCGAGGGCTATAATTGATTTTTTCGCGTAGACTTCATGGGGCGAGTGGGCGCAAGCACTTGCGGCAGTTTTTGTCGGAGCCGGAAACGCGATCGGGCTTAGGACCGTGCCAAGCGGACCTGCAAGCAATAGGCGGCATTCGTCGGCAGCCCTCGGCGACCCCGTAGTTTTTTTGACGAATCAAGGAGCATAAGAATGTCCGCTGTCGATCCAAACGCCGTTCAACATTCCAACGCATCGGCCCGCGTCGCCGAGTTCATGGAGCAGGTTGTCGCCCGGAATCCCGGCGAGCCGGAGTTCCATCAAGCGGTGCGCGAAGTGGTCGAGTCGGTCATGCCGGTGGTCGAGGCGACGCCCGAGTACCGCAAGGCGAAAATTCTTGAACGGATCGTCGAGCCCGAGCGGGCCATTTCCTTCCGAGTCGCCTGGGTCGACGACCGCGGCGAAGTGCAGATCAACCGCGGATACCGCATTCAGATGAACAGCGCGATCGGGCCCTACAAGGGCGGCCTGCGATTCCATCCGACGGTTTATCCCGGCTTGCTGAAGTTTCTGGCCTTCGAGCAGGTGTTCAAGAACAGCCTGACGACCCTTTCGATGGGCGGCGCCAAGGGCGGCTCGGATTTTGACCCCAAAGGCAAGAGCGACAACGAAGTGATGCGCTTCTGCCACGCTTTCATGAACGAGCTTTACCGCCACATCGGACCCGACACCGACGTGCCGGCCGGCGACATCGGCGTCGGCGGTCGCGAAATCGGTTTCCTCTTCGGCCAGTACAAAAAAATTGCCAACCGCTTCTGCGGCGTGCTGACCGGCAAGGGCATGTCGTACGGCGGATCGTTGATCCGTCCCGAGGCCACCGGCTACGGCGCCGTCTATTTCGCCCAGGAAATGCTGGCCACCCGCGGCGAAGGACTGAAAGGCAAAGTGGCCATCGTGTCGGGCTCCGGCAACGTGGCGCAGTACACAGTCGAGAAGCTGATTCAGAACGGCGCGAAAGTAGTCACTCTTTCCGACTCCGCCGGCACGATCGTCGATGAAGACGGCATCAACGAGGAGAAGCTGGCCTGGGTAATGGATCTGAAGAATAATCGCCGCGGACGCATCCGCGAGTATGCCGACCACTTTAAGAACGTCAAATTCCTCGCACATCAAAAGCCTTGGGGCGTCAAGTGCGATTTGGCCTTCCCCAGCGCTACGCAGAACGAAATCGACGCCGCCGACGCAAAAACCCTGGTCGGCAACGGCTGTATCTGCGTCTCGGAGGGCGCCAACATGCCCACCAATCCCGACGGCGTGCATGTTTTCCTCGAAGCGAAGATTCTCTACGGACCGGGCAAGGCGGCCAATGCCGGCGGCGTGGCGGTCTCGGGCCTCGAAATGACCCAGAACGCCGGCGTCATGCACTGGCCCAAGGAAGAGGTCGACAGCCGGCTGCACCAGATCATGCAGTCCATTCATCAAAACTGCGTGAAGTACGGCAGCAACAACGGCTATGTCAATTACGTTCGCGGCGCGAACATCGCCGGCTTCGTCAAAGTGGCCGATGCGATGGCCCAACAGGGCATCGTCTGAGAACGTGTTTTGAAATGTCTCCCCTCTCCCTTTGGGAGAGGGGCCGGGGGTGAGGGCCGTGCGGAGCAACGGCCAAAAACTCCGAGGTTTTCGTAACGAACCAGCCCTCACCCTAACCCTCTCCCGAAGGGAGAGGGGACCGATCTTCTTAATTTCAAAACACCTTCTGCGAACGGACGCGGTAGAGCATCGGCCCGTCAATAGACTTCATCCATCGAATAGAGCGCCGCCGGAATTCCGGTCGCAATCGGCGGCGCGACGGCGTCGTAGCGCGATCGGACCTGGTTGCGCCCGGCATGCTTCGCGCGATACAGCGCGTCGTCGGCCGATTTGATCATTGCATCGGGCAGGCTCACCTCGGTTGCATCCGACACGCCGAAGCTCGCCGTGGTCGTTACGGTGTCTTTCTGCACCGGGATGCGAATCTCGGCAATCGCCTGCCGGCATCGTTCGGCCAGATGGACCGCGCGGTCGGCCGGTTCGTCGGGAACCACCACCGCAAACTCGTCGCCGCCGTAGCGCGTCGGAAGGTCCAGCTCGCGGCATTGCAGGGCGATGGCGCGGGCGGCCGCCTGAAGCAGCTTGTCGCCGATGTGGTGGCCGTACAGGTCGTTGATCTGTTTGAATTGGTCGATGTCGACCATGATGAACGACAGTTGAGCCTTGTGCCGCTCGCGGCGGGCCCACTCGCGATGCAGACGCTCGAACATCGCCCGGCGATTCGGCAGACCCGTAAGCGGGTCGATGTGCGCATGCGCGACCAGAAGGTCTTGCAACTGCTTGGTTCGCAGGGCGGCCCGAACGCGAGCGCACAGCTCGAAGGCGTCGAACGGCTTGGTGACGTAATCGACCGCGCCGAGGTCCAGGCCGTGAACCTTGTCCTCCGCGGTGGCCGATCCGCTGAGGAACAGCACCGGGATCATGTGCAGCTCGGGATCGGCTTTCAGGGCACGGCACACGTCGAAGCCGGACATGTCGGGCATGTCGAGATCGAGCAGAATCAGGTCGGGATGCTCGGCGTGGGCCGCTTCCAGTCCCGAGAGCCCGCCGTCGGCGCATGAAATTTGCAGATTCTCTTTGGCCAGGCGTATCTTCGCGACCGCTAGCGCGTCGGGACTGTCGTCAATGATCAATAACTTCATAATGGCTCATCGGCGGCGATTGGTTTCGCGTTATAGCCTTTTTGGACGGCCTGAATTAGTCGGGCCAAGGCCTCGATCGCCGCTTGCGCGGCCGCGGAGTCGTTCCGTTTTGCGGCGTCTTCCAGAGGCTTTGCGGCGTCGGTCAGCTCGGGATAGCCGTACGAACCGCCGGCGCCTTTGAGCATGTGGGCCAACCGGCGCAGCTCTTCGTAGCGCGCTTCGGACAGCGCGCAGCGCATGGACTCGAGTTGGTCGGGCAGTCGCTGGACAAACTCGGTCAGGATTTCCGCCATCTCGGCGTCGCCCATAAACTGCGAGACGACGGGGGCGTCGGCGGACGGCGGCGCCTCGTCAGGCGCGACGATCGGTTCCGCGGCCGCCGGCCGTTTCTGAGCGTGGATCAAGATGGCCTGAATCAGCCGGGCGCGATCAATCGGTTTGCCCAGGTATTCGGTGCAGCCCGCCCTTAGGCAGCGGTCGCTATCGCCGTCGAGAATGTTGGCCGTCAGCGCCAGGATCGGCTGACAATAGCCGCGGTCGCGCAGCAGGCGCGTGGCCTCGTAGCCGTCCATTTCGGGCATGTTCATGTCCATCAGGATCAGATCGAAGCCGCCGCGTTGGGCCTTCGCCACAGCCAGATGGCCGTTCTCGACGCTGACGACATCGGCCCCTGCGCAACGCAGAATGGTTTCGATCAGTTGCCGATTGTCGAAGCCGTCTTCAGCCAGCAGCACGCGGATTCCTTTCAGCGATTCAAAGGCGAATTCCTCGGGGCCGCCGGTCACGTCCTGCATGGCCTCGGTCGGATTTTGCAGCATGGCGACATCCTGCAAGTTGCCTGTGGGAATGCACAGCGTGAAAACGCTTCCTTGTCCCCACATGCTTCGGACCGTGAGCTCTCCGCCGAGCAACTGCACGATGTGGTGGGCGATGGCCAAGCCCAGTCCCGAACCGCCGTATTTTTCGGCAACCGCCGGATCGCCTTGCGAAAACGGCTGGAATAGCAGGGGCAAGTACTTACTCCGAATGCCGATGCCGGTGTCGATCACTTCGATCTTGACGGCCGAATCTTTGTCGCACCAGTCGGGGACGAATGTCGCGATAATGCGCACTCCGCCTCGCTCGGTGAATTTGACGGCGTTGCCGACCAGGTTGACCAGGGCCTGCCGCACGCGCACCGCGTCGGTCAAAATAGTTTCCGGCATCGGTCCTTGATACTCGACGCTGAAATTGATGCCGCGATGCTTGGCCCGCGGGCGCACGATGCTGGCCACGTCGGCCAGCAGCGCCACGAGGCTGCATCGCCCCACGTTCATCACCATCTTGCCCGCTTCGATCTTCGACAGGTCGAGAATGTCGTCGATGACGGCCAACAGATGCATGCCGTTGCGGCGCAGCACCGCAAGGTGGTTGTTCCGCGCGCTGGCGCTCAGGTTCGGCTCCATCAGCAGGTCGGCGTATCCCAGGATGGCGGTCATCGGGATGCGAATGTCGTGACTGACGTTGGCCAGAAAGCGGCTTTTGGCTTGCGTGGCCGCTTCGGCCGCCTCTTTGGCTTTGCGCAGGTCGTTTTCCATCTTTCGGCGGGCTGTGACGTTTCTTGTGACGCCCAAAAGGCCGACCAGATGGTTCGCCTCGTCGCACATGCCGGTGATGGTAATCTCGCCCCAAAGATTTGAACCGTCGGCGCGGACCATTTCCAGTTCGACCATTCTGGTTTTCGGTCGATTGCCGTTGCTCGATTCGGCGACAATGTTTTCGAACGTCACACGGCACAAGGCTAAAGACGTGGGAGTCATGATGTCGGCCAAGGCGACTTTCTTGCTTTCGTCCCATTTGAATCCCAGCATGGCCTCGACCGAGGGGCTCATATAGGTGAAGCTGCCGGCCAAATCCATCGTCCAGATCACGTCGTTGACGTTGTCGGCGAACAGCCGCAAACGCCGTTCGCTGGCCCGCAACAGTTCGTCCGCGCGTTTTTGCTCCGTGATGTTCTGGATCGTCGCCTGGACGAGTTGCTTGCCGTTGAGTTCCAGCCTGGCCAGCGTGACGGAGCAAAGGAAATCTTTGCCGTCATCCAACCGGCGGTGCATCCACTCGAACGAGTGCGACCCTTCCTTGACGGCGATTGCCATCATGCGCAGGGCCTTGGTCGACGACGGTTCGCCGTCGGGCTGGAGCTCGGGCGACAACGTAGCCGGGCCGCAGGTGACCAGTTCGGCTTCGTCGCGGCAGCCGAACAGCTTCACCGCTGCCGGATTTCCGCTTAAGAAACCGTCGTCGGGCGCCACCAACGCGATGGCGCTTCCGTACGACTCGAAGAGCGTCTTGTAGAGGGTTTGGCTGGCGCCCAGCGTCGATTCGATGCGATGCCGCGCGGCAATTTCGCGTTCCAAACGGTTGTTCGTCTCGCTCAGTTTCGCGGCAAGCCGCAGGGTTTTCGCGTTTTGCTGCGCGATGCGAATCAGATAGCCCGCCAACGATCCGGTCAGCAGCAAGCCCGCAAATGCCACTCCGAACGGATACCAGGTCGACTCTATCGAAAGAAACTGTTCCGATGCCTCGCAAAGAATCGTCCAACGCCGCCCGGCGATCTCGATCATCTGAGTGATGCAATAGTCCTTATTCCGTCGCGGATCGTTGTGGAGCGCCAGTTTTTGTTCGGGCCTGCGCAAACGCGAATCGTGCAGATAAAGCACTTCCTCGCGTCTGGGATTCGTGGTGTC
>CAYMQL010000039.1:0-11458 GCA_964392255.1 uncultured Planctomycetaceae bacterium
AGCGACTCGGCCAGATAAAGGTGCATTTGCTCGTCGAGAATGCCGGGCGACATGCAAAACGTCATCAGATGCTGCATACGGCCGGAGCGATAGCCGGTTTCTTCGGCCAATTCTCGCAATGCGGTCGCGGCGGGCTCTTCGCCGGGCTCGAGCGTGCCGGCCGGCAATTCGATCAACGTCTGCTCGACGGCCGCGCGATAGTTCCGCACAAAGCACACCCGGCCGTCGTCCAGCCGCGGCAAAATAACGACCGCGCCCGGATGGCGTACGATGTCGCGCGGGTGCTGCGATCCGTCGGGCATGGTCTGCATAACCCGTTCGACGCGAAATCGCCGGGCCTGGAACAGAATTTCAGGATGGTTCATGGCCGTCAGAGTACCAGCACGCGGATGCGTGGTAAAGGGCCGCACAGGATGCTTTTTCGTCATAAACGGCCCACCTGAGCGGGTGTTCGCCGAAACTCCGACGCGACGAGGCGTCGGCCTCGATCTTGCCGCGCGGCTGTGGCCTAGGGTGTTTTAGGGGGACTCTACCAATTTTCGTTTCAGCGAAAATGGGACTGTCCCCTTTGCCGCGGATCGTTTGAGCGGCTGTTTTCCTGCCTGAATTGCGCATTGTACACCTGGGGCAACGCCATCATGCCAATCGCGGAAACATTTGATTCGTCAACCAGCGAAACAACGGCCGTTGCGGCGCCGCCCGCTCCGGCAGGCGGTTGGATGACGTTGCTCGAACAAACATTCAGTGTGCGTTTTTCGATTGTCGACGGCCGGACGGGCGACGTTCTGGAGACGGCATGGGACCAACCGTCGCGCGACTGGGGACGTGCGGCGGAATTGTGCCGCGAGACGTCGCGGCGGGCGCGGCCCGAGCTGATCGACGACGACGACCCGCTCGTGACGCTTGCCGTGCCGCTGCCGGGCGGCGGCGCAGATTCGCTGGTCGCGGTCGCCGCCTTCGTCACTCGGCCTGTCGAGCGGATTGAGGACGTCGCTCGCGCGGCCGAAACGCTTGGAATGCAGCCGGCCGACGTGTTGGCGTGGGCGCGGGAGCAGACGCCGTGGGCGGCGGAAACGCTTTTGCGCATTGCCGAGCTGGCCGTCGACGGCGCGCAGGCCGGTCGGCTCGCGGCGAAAATGCAGAAAGAGGCCGACGCGCTTTCGGTGCATCTTGCAACCACCTACGAAGAAATCAGCCTGCTGCATCGGCTGATGCAGAATTTGAGGCTTTCGAAGAGCGACGAGGAGTTGGGCCGCGAGGCGTTGGAATGGATGCTCGAGGTGGTTCCGGCGTCGGGGCTTGCGTTGCAACTCGTGCCGGCGCCCGGGGCGGCAAAATCGCTCACCCGCACGGCCCGGATGGAGCCGATGCTGCTAAGCCGCGGGGAATGTCCGCTCGACAACGAGCAGTTTTCGGCGTTGATCACCCATCTGGGCGCTCGGCCCACCCATCGGCCGCTGGTGCTCAACCGTGCGATAACGGACCGGGCCGACTGGCCGTTTCCGCAAATCCGCGAGATGATCGCGGTTGCGCTGGCCGACGGCGAAACCGTCTTCGGCTGGCTGGCGGCGTTGAATCACGCCCAAGCGGAAGAGTTCGGCACCGTCGAGGCCAATCTGCTCAGTTCGGTCGCCGCAATTCTCGGCATCCACGGCAGCAATATCGAACTGTATCGGCAACAATCCGAATTGCTGGCCGGGGTCGTCCGCGCATTGACCTCGGCCATCGACGCCAAAGACCCCTACACCTGCGGCCACAGCGACCGGGTTGCCCGAATCGCGGTCCGATTGGCCGACGAACTCGGTTGCGACGCAAAGATGCTCAGTACGCTGTACTTGGCGGGCATGTTGCACGACATCGGCAAGATCGGCGTCAACGACAGCGTGCTGCGCAAAGAAGGCCGCCTTTCGACGGAAGAATACGAACACATCAAGGGACACGTCAGCATCGGCCACCGCATTCTCTGCGATCTGGCAAAGCTCGAAGACGTGTTGCCCGTCGTGTTGCACCATCACGAATCATGGAACGGCGGCGGCTATCCGAATCGGCTGGCGTCGGACCAGATACCGCTGTCGGCGCGGATCGTCGCCGTGGCCGACGCTTTCGACGCCATGAGCAGCGATCGGCCCTATCGCAAAGGGATGCCGGACGAAAAGGTGGACGATATTCTGCGGTCCGGGGCGGGCCAACAATGGGACCCCGACGTGATCGACGCCTTCTTCCGCGCCCGCGACGATATCCGAAGAATGCAAAGGGAGGAGATGAAGGAAGGATGAAGGATGACTTCCATGTGAGCCGTAAAAACTAAGAGCGACGTACATTCATCCTTCCGCCTTCATCCTTCGCGTCCGGCTTCGATCTCGACCAGATTTTCTACGTTGCCGTCGCGTTGGAATCGGGCTGCAAGGGTTTCGCTTGCCAGATGCTGCCCTAAGACCGAGCGGATTGCCGCGGGGGCCAGCGAGCGATAGAACAGCCATTGCCGGCCGCCGACGGCCACGCGATAGCCGACAGCGGCGTCGGCCGGCTCGATCGCCTCGTCTCGGCCCACGGTCAGCCGCCGCCAAGTGACCGCTTTTTCCAAACGACGCCGGTCCAGGTCGAAAAACAAGGGAACGTAAAGGGCCTGGCCGTCGGCGTGTTGCCGCAGTTGCAGTTCAGCTCCGACCGGCGCGAGTTCTCCGTAGCGACGGTCGGCAAGCCACTCGGACAGCGCCAAGGGAAGAACTCTTGCACGCGGCTTGCCGGCGACCAGCAGGGCTTCGCGGGTCTCGCAAGCCTCGCATACTTGCACATTGCGGCACAGCGGGAGCGTTGCCCGATAGGCGATTTTCGCTTGTCGCGAGGCCAACACGGCGTCGGCCAGAAGCAGAAATCGATCCTTGCGCGCCAACAACACTTGCCGCTGAATGCGAAGCCCTTCGCCGAGTTCAATTTCCAGTTCGAGATAGTCGGCCTTCTTGTCGGAAACCCAGCAGAGCTGTCGCCAATCGGAATTGGGCGAGGCGATAATGCCGTCGAGGGCGACTTCGGGCGTCCAACCGCCCGACAACAGCACGTCGCGCCCGAAGGCCAACTCGATGCGGCACTCGGAGCCCGGATAGAGAAGCGACAGCCGCGGCGCGGCCGGCGTCCAATCGGTCCGCATGAGGGCCGCGGCGGCCCGCCCGGAACAAATCGCCGCCCGAGGCAATCGCCGCTTCGCGCCGCGGCGGCCCGTTAGCGTTTGCATTGCGAGAGAGCGGACCTTGCGTCCGTCGCACTGACCGGCAGCCGCCAACAGCAGGTCGACGCCGCACAAATCGTCGTCGGAATCGGAAAAAGCGAGCGAGCCGTCGCGGCGCGTCAGCCGCACGGCGTTTTTGACAAATCGCCGATACCGTTTTTCGGCTTTGCGGTTCCAGCAGCCGTTTTTCCATTGACCGCCCAGCGCGCGGCAACGGGTCCAACACGCCAGCAGCGGGCGCAGAAGGTCCAGATGCCGGGCGTGCAGCAACCCCTTGCGATCGAGCAGATGGGTCAGGCCGCTGGACAACGTCCGCCTTGCCGCGGAGCGCAGCCGACGACAGGCGGTAATTTCGGGAAACAAGTACGACAGCGTCAGTGCCAGCTCTCCGGCCAGAAGCTGGCTCGCCAGCAGAGCGTTTTTGGGAACGGCGGCGTCCGGGCCAACCGCATCGGCCTCGGCGGCCGCTTCAAGCAAATGATCGAGCAACTGCCACCATGCGTCGGCCGAAAGCGAGACGGCAAGTTCCGGCAGCCGGCGGCACCAACGCAGGGCCGCAAGGGCCTCGTCCAAGGCCGGTTCGTCACTGCGGGGCTCGGCAAGCCACGTCCGCAAGGCTTCACGCGGATCGTCGCCCGTGGGATCGGCGGGCGATGCAACGCCGGCGGGCCGAAGCCCCCAAGACAGCGCCCGCTCGCCGCCGACAAGCAGCCGATTCGGGGCGACGGGGCGTTTTCGCGTGCGCAGATGCGACTGCCATGCCTCCCATGCGACCGAGACGCGGTCTTGTTCGTGCGATTTCGCAATCGCCGGCGGCGCCGATTTGTGCCAGGGCGAGACGGGCCAACGCGACAACGCTATCGAGGAATCACGACGGACGCTTTCAACGGCAATGCTCATGCTGATCATCAAACGGTTGCGAAGCGGACGGTTGCGCAATGCGCGGAGCCAAGGCGGCGCGGCAGGGTCAGCCCAACAATCGCTCTACGCTATCGAGCAGCCGATCCATGGCGAAGGGCTTGCGAATGTAGTCGTCTACGCCCAGCGTTTCGGCGTAGGCCTTGTGCCGGCTTCCCTCGTTGGCCGTGACCATGATGATGCGAGTCGGCACCGGGCGGGTTCGGCGGAGCTTTTCCAAAACCAGAAAACCGCTCCGCTTCGGCATCATCATGTCGAGAATGACCAGATCGGGATTCTCGCGTTCGGCCATGGCGAGGCCTTGATTCCCATCCCGGGCAACTAGAATTTCATAGCCCGCCGCTTGAAGCGCTATCCGCATCGACTCGACGATCTCTCGATCGTCGTCGACCAACAGGATTCGCTTCTTCGGCGCGGCCGCGCCCTCGTCCTTGGCTATCTCGTCGACCATCGCTTACCGCCTTTGGAGGGTTAAAATGGGCGGACCTGCCGGTTGACCCAGCGGCTGCCGCCATCCGTGCTTATTCAATCCTCTATACGTAACCGATCGGGCCTGTGTTGGCAAGGGGGCAATGACAGGGGGCAGTAGACCAACAGCCCTCGCAAAACTGTTCCATAGAGGGGGGCGACCGAATCGTTGCGACCTCATCGCGAGGCAAAGGATGCCTTGTTGCAACGGGCCCCGCCGGACGCCAACCAACGCGACCACGCCCGGAGAGTCGCCCGCATATCCGAATCCGTCGGCAGATTCCAACTTGCAATCGCCGTTGCGGGCTGCAAGCCGGTTCGAGAGGCTCGCAGCCGCTCAAGCTCCAGCAAGACCTGGGTCGATGTCGAATTCACGGATGCTTCTGCGCCCAAGGTCCCGCGCGAGTGATCGCCACATGCCGATCCCTTCCAAAAATCCATCGCCGGTGCTCCGATCGCGTACTTGGGGCTGGACGACCGCGCTGCTGTGTCTGGCCGCTTTTGCGATGACCGCGGTCGGCGTGTATCTTTGGGGATTCGAGCGATGGACGCCCGAGGGCAAAAAGCCGACCTACACCGCAACGGCATACGTTACGGAACGCACGGCGTCGCGCGAGACGCGCACTCCGATCGTTGCGCACAACGACGACGCCCGCCGAGCCGAAAGTCTGGCAAATCGGCTGGCCAGTCGCTACGTGCGTCGCCGGGATGAAGAATGGACTCGCCGCGTCGAAGGGCTGCGGCTTCAGACGCGCGAGGCGGTGAAATCCGCGCGCCGCCAATACGCCGAAAACGAGGCGCGGCTCCACGCATTTCAGCGGCAACTCGCTCAAGCTGCGGTCGAGACAGCCTCGCCGGCACGGGTCGAGCCGACCTCGCCGCCGGCGATGGTCGACAATCCGGAATGGCTCGACCTTCAACAGCAGGCCCAAACGCTCGAACGGCGCCGCGACCGCCTGCTGGTGGATCGCACTCCGTCGCATCCGGCCGTCCAGAGCTTGAACGCGCAGATCGAGGAATTGAGGCGGCAGATGGCGGCGATTCCGCAGCAAGTCGCCACGGAGCGCTCTGCGGCGCCCGATGGGCCCGTTTTGCAGCCTGCGGAAGACGCAAACCGTCCGACCGCCCCCGCAATCAGCGTAGAAAATCAACAAAAACTCGACGAGTTGATTGCTGCGGTCGCCGAGAGCCAAAAAAACGTAGAAACCGCCGAGGCTGCGGAACGGCAGGCGTTCGGCCAGCCGCAAACGGCGCCGCAGTATTCGATCACGCACACCCAGATCGTCGAAACGCCGCAAACGCTCGACCACGCCTGGTGGCGATTATTCGGAACCGCCGCGCTGGCCGGAATGCTTTGTTCCACCGGCGCAGGATGCTTGTCCATCGCGGCGAGCATCGTTACGCCCGTAGGAAGCGTTTCGCAAGTTCAGGCTTACGCAAGAGCGCCGGTGGCCGGCGCCATTCCGGCCGAAGACCCGATTCCGCGTCCGGCAAGATTGAGCCGCCGCCGCGTGCGACTGCGCCGAACGCTGGCGGGCGTCGGATTGCTGTTTGTGATTGCCTGTCCTTGGGCGGCGTTTTTCGGACTGATGCTGGTCTGAAAACGCCGGCTAGGTTGATCCGACATTGCCTGCTTCGTCGGCCGCGGCCTGAATGGCTTGCCATGCGCGTTCGACGTGCCGGGCCTCGGTGTTCGTCTGGCCGATCGAGAGCCGCAGCGTCAGCTTGTCGTCGAGCCGGGTGTGCGAAAGAAACAGCTTGCCCGAGCCATTCAGCCTGTCGAGAATTCGCTGGTTGGCCGCGTCGCCGGCGCGGTGGCGAAAGCAGACCAGCGCAAGCGTCACCGGGGCGGCCAACTCGAATCGCGCATCGGTTTGCAGCCAGACGGCAAACTCGCGCGCCAGCCGGACGTGTTCGCGTATCTTTGCCCGCAGCCCCTCGACGCCGAACGAACGGAGAACGAACCAAAGCTTCAGGGCGCGAAACCGGCGGCCCAGTGGGATTTGCCAGTCGCGATAGTCAATTACGGCGCCCGATTCGGTGGCCTTGTTGCGCAGGTATTCGGGCAGAATCGAGAGCGTGCGGATCAGAGCGGCTCGGTCGGCCACATAAAAACAATCGCAGTCGAAATTGGTGAACATCCACTTGTGCGGATTGAAACAGTAGCTGTCGGCCAATTCGAGACCGTTCTGGAGGTACTGGAACTCGGGACAAAGGGCGGCGGTTCCGGCCATCGCCGAGTCGACGTGCAGCCACAGCCCGTGCTCGCGGCAAATGCGGCCTATCGCCGCGACCGGATCGACGGCCGTCGACGAGGTTGTGCCGATCGTGGCGCAGACGAAACAGGGTCGCCGGCCGGCCGCGGCGTCCTTTTCAATCGCCGCGGCGAGACAGTCCGGGCGCATGGCGTACTGCGAGTCAACGTCGATCATGCGCAGATTGTCGCTGCCGAGTCCTGCGATGCGAATGGCTTTTTCGATCGACGAGTGCGCTTGCGTGGAAGCGTAGGCCGTCAGCGAGCCGTCGGCGCCGGCGGCGTTGCTCCGCCCTTCGGTGGCGCGTTCGCGGGCGGCCAAAATCGCGCACAACGCGGCCGACGAGGCGCTGTCCTGAATCACGCCGCCGCCGGTCGAACTCGACTTGAACGCCGGCGGCAGGGCCAGCAGATCGACAAGCCAATCGAGCACGTGGGTTTCCAGTTCGGTGCATGCCGGGCTGGTCGACCAAAGCATTCCCTGCACCCCCAAGCCCGCCGCGAGCAATTCGCCCAAAATCGACGGCCCCGAATTGTTCGACGGAAAGAAGCCGAAAAAGTTGGGCGATTGCCAATGCGTGACGCCGGGCAGAATGATCCGCTCGACGTCGCGCAGGACGGCGTCGAACGGCTCGGCCTCGGTCGGCGCGGCGGCGGGAAGCTGCGCGCGTATTTCGCCCGGCTTCACCTGCGAAAGGACCGGATAGCGTTCAACCTGCTGCTGATAGTCGGCAAGCCAGTCGATCAGCCGATGGCCCCATCGGCGAAATTCGTCGGTGTTCACCGCCGCAACCTCCACGCCGCGTCAACAATTCGGCCCGAAATCGGCAACAAAGGCTTCGGCCAGCTTCTTGTCCCAGCCGTCGAGAGCTTCGAGCTTGCCGGTGAAGAATCGCAGCACGGGCGGTTCGTGAACGAACTTCAAGCCGCCGACAAGGTTGCGGTGCTTGTAAAGCCATTCCAGCCGGTCGACGACGTAGTCCATATGCGAAACCGAGTAGACGCGCCGCGGCACGGCCAACCGCGTCAGTTCCATGTCGGAATACACGTCGTTGCCGCGCGAATCGCGGTCCATCGAGACGGTGCCTCGCTCCATGCCGCGCACGCCGGAAACAATGTAGATGGCCGCGTTCAGCGCGCCGGCGATGTATTGCGACTGCGGAACGTGGGGCAAAAACCGAACGCCGTCGACGTGTCCGGCCAATCCGCCCGGCGGCGTCACGGCCGGAATCCCGTGCTTCACCATGTTGTTGACCAGATACGCGATCAGGTCGGGCGAACTGCTGGCGACGTCGTATTCGACCATTTCGCGGATGCCGACGGTCATCGCTTCGATTTCCTTCGACGACATGCCGCCGTAGGTGATAAATCCCTCGTAGACCGGCAGCCACGCCTTGAGCTGCTCGAAGTATTGGGGATTGTTCGTCGCAATCAGGCCGCCCCGCACGCAGGTGCTCTTCCGGCCGGAAAGATAGATCAAGTCGGCCTGCTTCATCATTTCGCTGACAATGTCGGCCACGCTCACGTCCGCGTAGCCCTTTTCGCGGCGCTTGATGAAATAGGCGTTTTCCGAAATCAGGCTGCAATCGATCACAACCGGGATGCCGTGGGCCGATGCCATGCGGCGCACTTCTTTCAGATTGGCCATCGAGAACGGCTGGCCGCCGATCAGGTTGGTCGTCGCCTCCATCCGCACAAAGGGAATTCGGTCGGCGCCGTACTTCTTGATGACTGCGGCGAACTTGTCGAGATCGAGATTGCCCTTGAAAGGCAGGTCGCTGTCGGTCTTCAGCGCGGCGTCGGTGTAGATCTCCAACACCTCGGCGCCGCCGAACTCGAAATGGGCCTTCGTCGTGGTGAAGTGATAGTTCATCGGAATCGCGGTGCCCGGCTTGACGAAGATTTTCGTCAAGATGTGTTCGGCGGCGCGGCCCTGATGCACCGGAACGCAATAGTCGAAACCCAAAACGTCTTTCACGGCGCTGAGCATCTTGTAATAGCTTTCGCCGCCGGCGTAGGCGTCGTCCGAGACCATCATGGCCGCCAACTGATTGTCGCTCATCGCGTTGGTGCCGCTGTCGGTCAGCATGTCCATGAACACGTCCCGGGTGCGAAGCAGGAAGGTGTTGTAGCCGGCCTCTTGAATCGCCGCCAGACGCTCGCCGACATGCGGCAACCGCGTCTTCTGGATGATGCGCACCTTGTGCATCTCGATGGGAATGGTTCTACCGTCGGTCAATCGGATTTCCATGTTGGTCAACTCGGAAGGGATGAGGAATGCGGTCTCGCGGAATAACACGCCAAGTGTTTCTTCATTCGAGACCGTTGCAAAGACTCGGTCGCGCATCTCCGGCAAACGCCGAAACGCCTATCCTAACGCGCCCTTGGGCCGGAGTCCAGTTTCGCAAAGCAGCGGGTGCGGCAAGAATTCCCGGCAACCCGATTGATTCTCAGCCAATCGAAACAGGGCGGTCGGCCTGCGAGTCGATACCCCCTCCCCCCCACGCCGCCCGGATTGGCTACACCCGCAAATATCCTGCCTGCGATCGGCTGCAAGACAGGCCGCGGTAAAAAAACGAAAGCCTACCGACGGCCGTTGAAAGCGAACCGCCTCCGGCCGTTCACGAAACAGCCGTCGGCATCCGCAGCCGGCCGAGTAGGCCGCGAACCATGTCGGCCCGCTGCTGAAGCTCCGTCCGAACGCCCGCACTACGGGTGTGGTGGATTTCTACGGGCAGGTCGCTCCGCTCCCGCTCGAGCAGTTCGACGATCAGGTCCCACTCCGCTTCCGAAAGTTTTGGCTCTTCGTGCATGATACACCTCCCTTGGGATTCCCTGACCGAATTCTACGCGCATGCCGAGCTTGGAGCATGAGCCGAAAGGGGGGCGGCAACACAGGACGCTATGCGAAATATTCCACTGCGTTCTGGAACAGCTTCAACCCGTCGCCTACCGGGCCGGCTTCGCCGCGGGTCCAGCGGGGGTGCTGCGTCGGGTCGATGTGGCGCTCGGGATGCGGCATCAGGCCCAGGACGCGGCCGGTC
Source organism: uncultured Planctomycetaceae bacterium (assembly GCA_964392255.1). Lineage (GTDB taxonomy): Bacteria > Planctomycetota > Planctomycetia > Pirellulales > Thermoguttaceae > CAYMQL01. Next base: position 9,911 of record CAYMQL010000039.1, read on the forward strand.
GCGTCGCACACGCCCGCCACGTGGGCGGTCGAGCCGTTTGGGTTGTCGGCCGGGTTGTAGCGGAGCACAAGCTGGCCGCTGGACTCCAATTGCGCGAGCGTTTCGGCATCGCGGGGCACGAATTTCCCCTCGGCATGGGCCACCGGCAGGTACATCCGCTCGATGCCGGCCAAAAATACGCACTTGTCGCCGCGCGTCTCCAACCGCGCCCAGCAGTCTTGATAGCGCCCGCAGTCATTGATCGTCAGCGTGGCGGCGGGCCCTTTTTCTTGATCGTTGTCCAGCAGCACCGGCGACTTCATCAGCACCTGAAAGCCGTTGCAGATGCCCAGCATCAGCTTGCCGTCGGCCTTGAATTGCAGCATCTCGTCGACCAGGTGGTGCAGCATCTGATTGCCAAGAATGCGGCCTGAGCCCAGGTCGTCGCCGTAGCTGAATCCGCCGGGAATGCAAAGGATTTGGAACTGCCGGAACAGCGAGGGCCGCTCCAACAGGCGGTTGATGTGCAGCGCCTCGGTCTTCGCCCCCGCCTGCTGGAAGGCAAAGGCGCTTTCGGCGTCGCAGTTGGTGCCGGGGGCACGGAGGATCAAGACGTTGGGCGTGGGCATCAGTTGGGATTAGGAATTAGGGATTGAGGATTGGAAAGTCCGTCAAAGGGGAAGTCGGCGGCGACGAATGCGTCCTTTTTCGATGACAACAATGGAATGATTCAAATCTTCTTCTGAGATCATAATCAAGGCTTGATTCAGACGCTCTATTGACTCTTGTTCGCTGTAATTGCCGCCGCGAAACAGAATCAGACCAGGTCCGGCCAACTGTGCTAACGCCAAAAGGCGAGGATAATCCAAATCGGCCGTCAGGATTACCCGTTGCTCTTTATACGCCCGTTCTAGAATCTCGCCGTCGGCAGCCTGAGCCAATCCCCGTTCAGTTGCATGTTGTGCATCGTGGCCGCGTTGCCTCAGCCATAAAGCCAATTCGGGCGACAACGGCATATCGACCAAAAACTTCACCGAGCGAACTCCACGGTTTCGTCTTCAGCGAGACATGTGGCATAAACCAAGGCTTCATCGATATCGGCGGATTCCAAATACGGATACGCCCTTAGGATTGTTTCCTTGGTTTCTCCAGCAGCCAAAAGACCAAGTAAACGAGACACGGGAAAGCGAAGTCCGCGAATACACGGCTTTCCGGTGCAAACGGCGGGATCGATGGTGATACGTTCCAGTTTCATGATTTGTACCATCCTGGCGGTTTTAAGACGCAGTGGACGGATCTATTCTAGCCGAATCGCTTGCTGCCAAGAATACAGTGGCATAATCCACTCTACCATCGCAACGGTTTCTGCCAGGCTTCTTTCAATGCCGCGATCTCGGCGGTGAGGATCGTCGTGTCGTGAGTGGATATCTCCAGCCGGTCGGCGACGGTCACTTCGCCGATGCGGGCGTACGGGATTTCGGATAACGCCGCCTCGAACGACGCCGCCTTCTCGGGCCGCACTTCGCACAGGAATCGGGTGTTCGATTCGCTGAACAGAAGGATGGCGGG
>CAYMQL010000040.1:0-11013 GCA_964392255.1 uncultured Planctomycetaceae bacterium
AATGGAACAAATACAGGATAAACTGCCCCGATTGTTTTTGCGCAGCCCAGCCGGGAGCTAACAGCTCCCGGAATGTGTTTGAATGCAGCATTTTCACTCCGGGAGCTGTTGTTAGCTGCCGGCAATTTTTTTGCGACATTCCTGCAACGCTTTATGGCCGACGTTCCGTCGGCCGCTAAACCAACCATTTTCGATTGCAACTGGGTACTCAGAAACGAACTGCGATCATGCCTTTTTCTGACGCCGATCTACAGACGCGACTGGCCTTGGCCGTCGAAGCGGCTCGCGAGGCGGGCCGAATTACACTCGAATTCTTCCGACGCGACGATCTCGACGTCGAGCTGAAGAGCGACGACACGCCCGTTACGGCCGCCGATCGCCGGGCAGAAGAACACTTGCGGCAGCGTATCGCCGCCGCGTTTCCGGACGATGGAATTCTGGGCGAAGAGCTGGCCGAACGGCCGGGCACAACCGGCTTTCGATGGATTCTGGACCCGATCGACGGCACCAAATCGTTCATCCACGGCGTGCCGCTCTATTCGACGCTGGTCGCGGTCGAGTGCGACGGCCAAAGTGTCCTGGGCGTAATTCATATTCCCGCGATGGACGAAACCGTGTATGCCGCGCGCGGTTTGGGCGCGTGGCACGTCCAGGCCGGCCAACCGCCGCGCCGGGCGCAGGTCTCTGATCGCGGCCGGCTGGCCGATGCCCTGTTTCTGACCAGCGAGGTCGCCAGCTTCGACCGGATCGGCCGCCGCGAAGCCTACGATCGGCTTCAGGCGGCATGTCGGCTCGCTCGCACTTGGGGCGACGGCTATGGATATCTGATGGTGGCCACGGGCCGAGCCGACGTGATGGTCGATCCGATCATGGCCCTGTGGGACGCCGCCGCGCTGGCGCCCATTCTCGAAGAGGCCGGCGGCACCTTCACCGACTGGCAGGGCAACCGCGGTTATCAGGCCGGCGAGGGCGTCGCCACAAACGGCCGGCTGTTCGACGAAGCGCTGCGGACGATTTCGGCCGGCGCGGTGGCAAATCGCTCCAAGACGTAATCGCAACCATAGCAACGAACGGCCGATTACGTCTGGCCGTCGTAGCGTTCGAGATGGCTGATCTTCTCGTTGCGTCGAGCGTGCCGCCCGCCTTCGAACGGCGTGTTCAGCCAGATTTCCACGAGCCGATCGGCCAGCTTTTCGCCAATCAGATCGCCGGAGAGACACAAGACGTTCAGGTCGTTGTGGCGGCGGCTGATTTCCGCGGTGATGTCGTCGTGGCAGGGTGCGGCCCGAACGCCCGGCACTTTGTTCGCGGCAATGCACATGCCGACCCCGGTGCCGCAGACCAGAATGCCGCGATCCACCTCGTTCTGGGCCACTTTGACTGCGACCAGTCCGGCGATGTCGGGATAATCGACCTCGGCGGCGTCGTTCGTGCCAATGTCGACGACTTCCTGATTCAACCGCTTGAGAAACTCGATCAGCTTCGCCTTCAGTTCCACCCCGCGGTGGTCGCTTCCTACCGCAATGCGCATTGCCGTCTCCATGAGAGCGTCGGAATAAGACCTCTATTCTAGTATGGACTACCGGGCGAATCAATGCGGGGGCCCCGCCGGAAGCGGGGGGGCGGGTGATGCATAATCCTTGCATCGCTCGGGAAGGGAAGGATTGATGCCGCTTCGTCTCGCGGCAAGGGGGACAGTCCCATTTTCGCTGACACGAAAATTGGGACAGTCCCCGAAAAACCGCTTATCGGACTTCGCCGGCCAGCTTTCGGCCGACGGTCCGCAGGGTTTCAAGCAGTTGGTCGAGGTGTTCGGGCGTTGTCAAGGGATTGATGATCGTTACGCGGATGGCTCCGACGTCGTCGATTTTGGCCGAGACGATGTAGAACTCGCCCGATTCGATCACACGCCGCCGCAACTCGAACTGAAAACGGCCGAGCACCTCCGGCGGCGCGTTGCGCAGCGCCTCGGGCACGTGGCGGAACGCGACGATATTGCACTCGGGCTCGTGCAGCGGAACGAAGTCCTCCGCGGCCGAAAGCTTTTCGTAGAGCGTTCGGCCCAAATCGAACGTGACATCGACCATGTCGGCGAACAACTGCGGTCCGAACAGCGACCAGACGCCCCAGAGGCCGAAGACCGCGGCCCGTTTGGTGCATTCGACCGTCCGCAGACCGCTGTCGTAATCGGCCAGACCGGGCGCCGTCGGATCGAACAAATACGACGCATCTTGCTGAAATGTCTTGAGCCGATCGGCCGCCTCTCGATAAAGCACAAACGCGCAAAGCCCCGGCACAAACAGCATTTTGTGGGCGTCCCAAACGACGCTGCGCGCGCGGTCCAGTCCCGCGACAAGATGGCGATAGCGCTGGCTAAGGCAGGCCGATCCGCCGTGGGCTGCGTCGACGTGCAGCCAAACGCCGTATCGCTGGCAAACCTGCGCCACGTCGTCGAGCCGGTCGAAAGCGCCGACGGGCGTCGAGCACGCACAGGCGGCGACCGCGACGATCGGCTGATTTTTCTCGCGTAAATCGCGCAGGCTGTGTTCGAGCTGGTCGACATCCATGCGGCGGCGTTCGTCGAGGCCGATGCGGATCACATGGTCTGTGCCCAGCCCGAGGATGCCCGCGGCCCGGGAAATGCTGTAGTGAGCGTCGGCGTGCGCGAGGATGACCGGCGGTCGGTCCGAACTCGCGGCGCCTTGTTTCCAGCTTTCGCCGAGAGCGACGTTGCGGGCGGTCAGCAGGCCGGTCAGGTTGGCGAGCGAGCCGCCATGGGTAGCCAGGCCCGAAAACTCGCCCGATTGCCAGCCGAGCTGCCGGCCCAAGCGATCGACCATTGCCCATTCGACGGCGGTTGCCCAGGGGCCCATATCGTAGATGGCCATCACCTGATTGGTGACCGAGCCGACGGCGTCGAAAAGCCCCGCCAACGGGACGGGGGCCGGAACCTGGTGGCCCAGATAACGCGGATCGTGCAGATTGTGTCCGCGGCTGAGCATGGTTTCGACAAGCCGGGCGAACTGGTCGGCCAGGGCGTCGGTTGCCGCTTCGGAGTCGCGAGCCGATTCGAGAATGGCGGCGGCCTCGCGGATGTTTTCGGCCGGATGGCGCCACGGCAGCACGCTGCCCCGGCCCGACTGGCAGCGGTCGAGATGATCGGCCAGCAGGTCGACGAGTCGGCGGCCCGCCGCGCGGAGCAACGCGGGATCATAGGCGCGTTGGATTCTGGATAAGGAGGTCATTGTACATCACCATGGATTGAAGGCTCTTGGCTCGGCATGTTGCATTATCGGCTATTGGGCTTTCCGGCAAAACCCAGCGCAAGGCAGACGGTAGCATGGGGAGCGGTAGCAAAAAAACCGCCCGAGGCTTCGAGCCCCGGGCGGTTGCGTTGGTTTGATCAATCGGATTTGTGATTAAAGAGCGTTTGGGATCGCTTGGGGGGAATCTGAGGATGGACCTTTCTTGGCCGCCGTGCCGGCGGCCGCTAAACTCCACGCCCTGATCCCTGATCCCTGATCCCTAGCCCCTAATCCCTAGCCCCTTCTCAATACATATCCTCGTCGCCGCCTTGCGGCATGGCGGGGGCCTTGTCCTTCTTGGGCTTGTCGGCCACCAGGGCGTCGCTGGTCAACAGGAGCGTAGCCACGCTGGCCGCGTTTTGCAGGGCCGTGCGAGTGACCTTGGTCGGGTCGATCACGCCGGCCTTCACAAGGTCTTCGTAGACGCCGGTCAGAGCGTTGTAGCCGAACGCGCCGCGGCCGTCGGCGACCTTCTCACAGACGATGCCGCCGTCTTGACCGGCGTTGCCGGCGATTTGGGTCAACGGAGCGCGGCAGGCGCGGAGCACAATTTTGTAACCGACTTCTTCGTCCTGGTTCAGCCCTTCAGGCTTGACCGAGGCCGAGGCGCGGAGCAGGGCGACGCCGCCGCCGGGCAAAATGCCCTCTTCGACGGCCGCGCGGGTGGCGTGCAAAGCGTCCTCGACGCGAGCCTTGCGCTCTTTCATCTCGCTCTCGGTCGCTGCGCCGACGTTGATCTTGGCGACGCCGCCGGCCAGCTTGGCCAGTCGCTCTTCGAGCTTCTCGCGGTCGTAGTCGCTCTTGGTGTCTTCGATCTCGCGGCGCAACTGCTCGATGCGGCCCTTGATGTCGGCGCTTTTGCCCGCGCCCTCGATGACGGTCGTGTTGTCCTTGTCGATGACGATTTTCTTGGCCCGTCCAAGGTCGGCCAGCGTGACGTTTTCGAGCTTGCGGCCGAGGCTTTCGAACAGGGCCGTGCCGCCGGTCAGAATCGCGATGTCTTCGAGCATCGCCTTGCGGCGGTCGCCGTAGCCGGGCGCCTTGACGGCCGAAACCTTCAACGTGCCGCGCAGCCGGTTAATGACCAGCGTGGCCAGGGCCTCGCCGTCGATGTCCTCGGCAACGAGCAACAAAGGCTTGCCCGCGTTGACCACTTTCTCGAGCACCGGCACCAAATCCTTGATCGTCGAGAGCTTCTTCTCGTAGATCAAGATGTAAGCGTCTTCCAGCACGCACTCCATCTTGGCCGGATCGGTCACAAAGTAGGGCGACAGGTAGCCGCGATCGAACTGCATGCCCTCGACCCACTCGACTTCGGTGGCCAGGCTCTTGCCCTCGTCGACGGTGATGACGCCGTCCTTGCCGACTTTTTCCATCGCGTCGGCCAGCAGCCGGCCGATCTCGGCGTCGTTATTGGCGGCCACCGTGCCGACCTGGGCAATTTCTTCCTTCTTGTTCTTGACCGAAATCGACATGCTCTTGAGCTTGTCGGTGATGTCGGCCACGGCGCGATCGATGCCCTGTTTCAACTGGATCGGATTCACCCCGGCCACCACGGCGCGGAGGCCTTCGTTAAAAATGGCCTCGGCCATGATCGTGGCCGTCGTCGTGCCGTCGCCGGCGACGTCGCTGGTCTTGCTGGCCACTTCGCGGACCATCCGCGCGCCCATGTTCTCGTAAACGTCCTCAAGGTCGATTTCCTTCGCTACGGTCACGCCGTCCTTCGTGACGGTCGGCGAGCCGAAACTTTTTTGAAGGATCACGTTGCGGCCGCGCGGACCGAGCGTCACCTTGACCGCTTGAGCCAGCTTCGACACGCCGCGCTTCAGAGCGTCGCGGGCCTCCTGGTCGAATGCAATCATCTTGGCCATGAATGGGTACTCCTAAGATTGGTTTGATTTCGGGATTATTGATTTCGGGATTTGGGGATTTCGGGGTTGGGGGCTCGGGTTAGGGGCAGGGAACTCGGGTTTCGGAATCAAATGAATCAATCCCAAAATCCCCAAATCCCAAAATCCCCAAATCCCCAGACAAACTTCTACTCGATCACGGCCAAAATGTCTTCCTCGCGCAGCAACAAGAGCTCGCGGGCGCCAACCTTGAAAGTGTCGCCGGCATAGCTGCTGAACAGTACGCGCTGGCCGACTTTGACTTGCAGTGCGACGCGCTTGCCGCTGTCCAACAGACGGCCGTCGCCGATGCTGACGATTTTGCCGCGGGCCGGCTTGTCTTTGGCGGTGTCGGGCAGAACAATGCCGCCGGAGGTGACCGTTTCCGATTCGTCCCGCTCGACCACCACGCGGTCGCCCAACGGTTGGAGTTTGATCTTGCTCGGATCGGAAGTTTCTTTCTTCTTAGCCATACGCGGTAGTCTCCGAAACTGGTCGTTTATATGGGAAAGGTTCTGCCAAAGCGGCGCGAAAAAACATCGTGGCCCTGATCAATGCAATCGGCGCGCCAATGCGAGCCTGAATCGACGTAATCGTAGGCCTGTGTGTGATTTAGCTCTTTTCGACGTTCGGCGGCATCGGCTTTCGGACGCCACGGTTGACAGAACTAGCCCAAAAATCGCCGCACGAGCCTGCCAATTTGACAGACATCTCGGCCGCGGTGCGAGGTATACTGCTATTGAGGGGGCAAAGGTTGTTTTCCATGCGACGTGAGGAGCATGTTGCCTCGGGGGGGAAATGCATAACAGAGAACGTATATCCTCACACGGAGTGTGAGAAGTACATGAGAGAGAACCTTACGTCCTCACACGGAGTGTGAGGAATACATGAGGGGAGCTGTCAGGGTGCGTGCGATTGATTTAATGTTGTTGGCTTCGGTCTTATTGTTGTCGCCCTGCGTTGCAGCGGCGGCCGACACGGGCGTCGATGTTGCAGGCGTGTTCGACCGCGTCGGCAAGCTGCCGCCGCCGGAGCAACAAGCCTGGCTGAAGCGTTTGGAGCAGCGGTCGGCGCGGGCGGCCCGGCTGACGCTCGAACCCGACGAAGCCGCCCGGCGACAAGCGGAAACCTATGCAAAGCTGCATCAGAAAACCATTTCTTGGCAGACGCTGCGCGGGGTGGTCGTCGAGACCGACGCCCGCGAGAAGGCCGCCGTCGAGCGCCTCGCCGACCGCTATCGCCGGTTGGTGTTCGACACGTTTTCCGACGAGATTGACGAATACAACCAGCGTCAGCAGGCGTGGCGCGACGTGCGTGGGCAGTGGGAGCAGTCCGGCAGCCGCTTCGATGAGCAGGATCGGTTGATCGATTGGCTCGAAGCCGCCATCGCCGCGGCGACCCCGAAGAAGATTGCTCCGATCCCGAAGCGGCCGGAAGTAGTGGCTAGTGGCGAGGAAACAGTGGCGAGTGGCGAGTGGCTAGTGGCTAGTGAAAAAGAACCAGATCCCAAAATCCCAAAATCCCCAAATCCCGAAATCCCCAACAACGCCGGCCCTCACCCTAGCCCTCTCCCAAAGGGAGAGGGGACCGACGTAGAAAAGCCATTGCCTTCCAAGGGAGAGGGGGCCGGCGCTGGAAAACCATCGGCCTCAAAGGCAGAGAAGGCCGGCGCGGAGAAGACGCTTCCTCGAAAGGCGGAGGAGTCTCCGGTTGAGAAAACGCCCGATGTCGGCGTCGAGATCAGACTGGACGAGTTGGCTGCGCGGATCAACGGATGCAATTTGGCGTTTCGGGCGATGGAGATGGACCTCGACGAGCGGGGGCCGTGGACCGCTGCGCGATTGACGCCGTTGGTCGAGCGCCTTGATGTTTTGGCCTTGCGCCGCCACGATCTTGAACTGTTCCGACAGGCGGTGCCTGAGAAAGAGCGAGCGTTGCTCGCGCCCTTGCCCGACTTAAAGGGCGTGATTTCGCAGTTTGCGGCCCGGATTGTCGAGGTCCGCAGCCAAGTCTCAGGATCGAGCTTCAAGGGGACGGACTCGGAACGCCAGGCGGAATTGCGGCGGCTGGACGATCTTTCGCGCCGGCTGGCCGAGGCGGCGGCGAAATAGTGGAGAGGGGAGAGGGGAGAGAGATATTGAGGACGCTGCGTTTACGGTTGACGCCGGGGTCCCGGCGGGGCATAATATGTACGGTTTATGGTACATATCGTAGGAGATGGCAATGACCACCTTGTCGGCCACCGACGCGCGGCGCGAGTTTTTCGATCTGGTGAAGCGAACCACGAAGGGGCACCGCGTCTATCGGATTCGGCATCGCATGGGAGCGGCCGTGCTGATGTCTGAGGAAGACTACGAAAGCCTGCTGGAGTCGCTCGAGTTGTTGTCGATTCCTGGATTTCGGGCCGGCATGAAGCGCTCGGTCGCTCAAATGAAGCAAGGCGACACGCTGTCGCTGAAAGACGTTCTGGGAGACGAAGCGTGAGGCCGTTCGAGATTCGTTTCACGCGCGAGGCCGCCAAAGACGTCAAAAAGCTTTCGCCGCGATTGAAGAAGAAGCTGCGAGAAATACTTCTGGCCCATGTGGCCGCGGAGCCGTTTTCGGGCAAGCGGCTGGTCGGCGATTTACTGGGATTCTATTCGATTCGGCTTTCGCACAAGGATCGGATCGTGTACTCGGTCGACGAGAAAGCCCGCACAATTTACGTTCATCGAGCGAAGACGCATTACGGAGAATAGAGAAAACGAGGCGATCTTAAGTAGTATCTGGAAATCGATTCGTTTTATGCCCGACGCGCCGTTACCCGCCGATCATTCGTTTGCCGCCGAGAAGGTTCGCGGCTTTCCGCATACGCCGGGCGTCTATCTGATGAAAGACGCCGCCGGGCGGGTGATTTATGTGGGCAAGGCGAAAAATCTTCGCTCGCGGGCCGGCAGCTACTTTCTGAAGGCCGCGGCCGAAGACCCGCGTACCGCAAAGCTCGTGACCGAGATTCGCGACATCGACTACCTGGACGCCGAGAGCGAAATCGACGCCTTGCTGATGGAGGCGCGGCTGATCAAGGACATTCTGCCGAAGTTCAACCGCGACCTGCGCGACGACAAGACCTTTCCGTATCTCGAAATCTTTACGCACGAAGATTATCCCCGCGTGCGGTTCACGCGCGAGCCGAAACCGCGCGGCACGAAGCTCTACGGGCCGTTCGCCAATCCGCGTGGGCTGCGCGGGGCGATCCAGGTGCTGCAAAAAATCTTCAAATTCCGCACCTGCACGCTCGACATCGACGCAGACGATCGTCGGTGGCAGTGGTTTCGGCCGTGTCTGCTGCATTCGATCGCCCAATGCACGGCCCCGTGCAATTTGCGAATTTCAAAAGAGGATTATCGGAAGGATATACGCCGTTTGCAGCGAATTTTGGAGGGCGGCAAGAAGGCGCTGCTTGCGGAGATGGGCGCGGAGATGGCCGCGGCGGCCAAAGAGCTGCGTTTCGAGGAGGCCGCACGGCTGCGCGACGAAATCGAGATGATCCAATCGCTCGACGATCGCGGCGAGTTGGAAACGCATGTGCAGCCCGAGGTTTTTCCGATCGATCCGAAGCGCGGGCTGTCCGGGCTGCAAAAAGTGCTGCATTTGGCCAACCGGCCGCGAACGATCGAGGGCATCGACATCGCCCATCTGGCCGGCGCGGAAACGGTGGCGTCGGTCGTACAGTTCATCGACGGGCTGCCGTTCAAGCCGGGCTATCGGCGGATGAAGATTCAGGGCATGGCGGGCCCCGATGACGTGGCCAGCATCCATCAGGCCGTGTTGCGACGTTTGCAACACATCGCGGCCGAAGGCGAAACGCCGCCGGACATTTTGTTGATCGACGGCGGTCGTGGGCAGCTTAATGCAGCGTTGGCCGCGCTCTCCCCTCTCCCTTTGGGAGAGGGGCAGGGGGTGAGGGCCAACGCGCAACGCCCGGTCGTCATCTCGCTGGCCAAACGCGAAGAGCTTGTCTATACGCCCGACGCCGACGAGCCGCTGCATCTGAGCCGGCACAGCTACGCCCTGCGGCTGCTGCAATACGTGCGCGACGAGGCCCATCGGTTTGCGCAGCACTATCATCACCTTTTGCGGCGGAAGTCGCAGTTGGGGGAGTGAAGCCGTTGTTTGAACGTGGTAGAATTGGTCGAGGGCGATTTGGGGAAATGGCAATGCAGCACGTTGCTTACGGGGACGTTTCCAGGGAAAGAATGGAACGGGCCGTGCAAAAAGTGCGCCAACGGTTGTTGCGGGCGGCTGTGGCGTTGGATCAGGCCGGCATTCCTTACGCCGTGGCGGGCGGCAACGCCGTGGCCGCGTGGGTTTCGCGCGTCGATGAGGCGGCGGTGCGGAATACGCAGGACGTGAACATTCTGATTCGCCGCAGCGACCTGCCGGCGGCGATTGCGGCGATGTCGCAGGCGGGATTTGTCCATCGCCATGCCGCCGAGATCGATATGTTCTTAGACGGCCCGACGGCCAAGGCCCGCGACGCCGTGTATCTGGTGTTTGCCGGCGAAAAGGTGCGGCCGGAGTATTTGCTGCCTGCGCCCGACGCAATGGAGAGCGAAAAGACAGCCGATTTTCGGCTGCTTTCGCTCGATTCGCTGGTGCGGATGAAGCTGACGTCGTTCCGCGACAAAGATCGCACGCATCTCCGCGACATGCTGGAGGTCGGACTGATCGACGCCGCATGGTGTCCGCGGCTTCCGCCGGAGCTTGCCGTTCGGCTGCAAGAGCTGATCGATCATCCGGAAGGATGATGTCAGGGCCTGCGGCCGGGGCGGCGGAACGCTTGTAGAACCGGCGTAACAATTGCACGCGATTCCGCAAGCCGAGTCCAGCATGATTGTTGGGTATTCAATCCACCCATAAGATTTGGCTGTCTCTGGCGGAAATCCAAAAAAATCTGCTGCCGGGTACTTGTCAAAGTCTGCGCAGACGGTAGACTCACGCCATGCGGTCGTGGGAAAGCGGCCCAATATGAAAATAATTAGGGCGTTGCTTGTGGGAAGTTGGCCCAATGCGTAGGATGGATCCTAAAGTGAAGCTCGCTCCGGATTCTGAGAACGACGCCATCCGCAGGTGCAGAGTCGCCCATGCCCACGGCCCAAGAATTTCTGCTCGGCGAGTTTCAGCGGACGGTCGACGATCGCTTTCGGCTGTCGATTCCGAACGAGCTTGGCGATGTGCTTGCGGCCGAGTCGGCCGACTGCATTCTGGCCAAGGAGCGGCCCGGCTGTTTGAGTCTTTGGAGCGCGCCGGTTTGGCAGGCGAAGCTCGACGAGGGCGTCGAGTTGGTCAAACAGAAAATGCGGGCCGGGAAGTTGCAGGAGCGGATTGGGCAGGTGCAGCTTTTTGGGCGGCTGCTTTCGACGCGGCATCGGCCTGTGCAATTGGCCGGCCGCGGGCGGTTGGTCATACCCGAGGGATTTCGCGAGTTCTTGGGCGTCGAGCCGGGCGGCGAGGTGCAGATTGTCGGGGCGGCGGTCTGCATCGAAATCTGGCGGCCTGCCGCGTGGCTGAAATATCTCGAAGGCCGCATGCCGCGATTCCGGCGGCTTTTCGATCAGTTGTCGCGATAGCAGCGTCGCGCGAGGGGGACAGTCCCATTTTCGCTTCACGAAAATCGGGACAGTCCCCAGGCGGTCGCGGCTTAATAGACGAAACACGAGAAAACGAATCCATGCTCGGTCCGGCGGGTCCGTCGAGATCAAAAACCCGGCCGTGTCACCCGGTTGGAGTTGCAAGTCGCCAGGGATGGGTCCATACACACCGGACGCACGATGCGCCCG
>CAYMQL010000040.1:11023-11359 GCA_964392255.1 uncultured Planctomycetaceae bacterium
GTCAGGAGTTAGTTTGGGGTGCCGCCGTGTTCTTTCACGGTAACATACGCCAGGCGAAGCTGGTGCAGAGTGGATTCTAAATCGCTGCTTTCTTCGGGGGTGCGGTTGCCCTGGGTCTTTTGTTGCAGCATGGTCAGCAGGTCGATCGCGTGTTTGGCTTGATCGAGCGCGATCTCGGATTTTTTGTTCGCCGGATTGGGCAGCAGGCCCAGGGCCATCGCTCCCTGTAGATAAAGCGTGCTGATAAGAAATGTGAGATCGGCCGGCGGCAGTGGAGCGTGTTCGGCGGTTGATGGGCTCGGCTGCGCAGGCTGTTCGCCGGATTCGGCGGCGCGG